>JAGQSI010000099.1 GCA_020439605.1 Acidimicrobiales bacterium
TCGTTGAGCTGCAATGAACAGGCAAGCAGGATGCCAGCCTAAACGGACCAATCCAGAACCAAGCTGGTATCGACTCACCCAAACCAGAGACGCTCAGCGCCGGCCCTGCCACCTAGAGGCCGAGGTGTTTGATCTCGCCACCAAATGGCTCGAGCGATATCGCATCGAGGCCGAGCAGCGCTACCAGCGCCTCGACACCGTTCTCGCCGAACTCCAGTCCAACGACCGGGCCAACGACCAGAGCAACACCCAAACCACCCCATCCACCAAGCTCAAAGGAGCAGCATCATGAACCCAACATATGAAACGGCCGTGATAGAGGCCGATCCCACCCTGCCGATTATTCGAATCACCCGGGACTTCGCCGCCGCGCCAGCACTGATCATCAAGGCGCACACCGACCCCGCGCTTTTCGCTCGATGGGTCGGGCCTGAGGGTATGGAGACCGAGATCATCGACTGGGACCCGACCAACGGCGGACGCTGGCGCTATGTGGCAAGACAGAATGGCGAGGAGTACTTCTTTCGTGGCTGCTTCCACGAAGTGAGCGATAGCAGGATCGTCCAAACCTTCACATTCGAAGGCTGGCCAGATGCGGTTTCGCTCGAAACCATGACGTTCGAGGAACTAGGTAACGGGTCCACCAGAATGCACGCCCAATCCCTGGTGGACAGCTTCGAGGGTCGCGATCAGTGGCTCGCTAGCGGCATGGAAGTTGGGGTGGATCAGGGCTACGCGAAATTGGACGCGCTGCTCGCCGCCATCTGACATTCTTAGAGTTCCACGCCGACAAGGAGCCTGAAATGATCCACGGAGATTTCGCCCAGTACAACGAAGATCAAACTGGCGATCCGTTCCATCTAGAGAACAAGAAGCTGTTGAAGGTGAGCCTGCAGTATGGCCCGGTAATGGCCAAGTCAGGCGCCATGGTTGCCTATCAGGGCAACGCCAGCTTCAAGAATCTTGGCAGCGGCGGGCTGTCGAAGATGATCAAGAAAGCAGTAACCAACGAGGGCCTTACTGCCATGGAGGTAAGTGGCGATGGCCAGGTGTTCTTGGCCAACCAGGGCATGGACATTCAGGTCATGTACCTGGAGAACGATGCTGTGTTCTGCAACGGTGCGTCGGTCCTGGCCTTCAGCGCATCGATCGAGATGGATATTGAACGGGTCGGCTCCGGTGGCGGCGGCATGCGAATGATGGCTGGAGCAATGGCGGGTGGCTTCTATCAGGTGAGCTTGCGTGGCACCGGTTACGTGGCTGTCACCAGCGATGGTCCTCCGGTGATTCTTGATGTCGCCTCGGCCAATACGGTTGCAGATGCCGACGCTGTAGTGCTTTGGACCAACGGCGTAAGCATGCAGCCACGTATCGATACCGGAGGCATAAAGTCCATGATGCGTGGTGGCACTGGCGAAATGCTCCAACTTGCGTTTGGGGGCCAGGGTTGGGTCATGGTTCAGCCATCTGAGGGCGTGATTCAGGGAGCAGCGCAGCCCCAACAAAGCGGTGGTGGCGGGCTTGGCGGACTGCTCGGGGGCTGAGCGGCCACTCGCCGAAGAAACCGTGTTGGAGGCCCTACCCGTGGAACACACCTACAGGTAGGGCCTCTTCGCGTGGTCTCCCCACACGTGGGCTCCCCACACGTGGGCTCTCCACACGTGGTCTCCCCACACGTGGTCTCCCCACACGTGGTCTCCCCACACGTGGGGTCTCCACAACTGAAGATGCCACGGACAGCGAAACGACCGACGGCAGATCCACGGACGACCGCGCCGCGGGCAGCGGATCTACGGGTAGAACCACCAACACGGAACTACCTGCTTGCGGCGTTACCATCTCCCACTGACCAAGGAGACCCCAATGTCAGACCCTGTTGTTTGGTTCAACGCATCCTGTTCCAAGTGCCGCACCACCCAGTCCATTCTCTCTGAGCGAAATATCGATGCCGAGTACCTGAGCTATCTGAAGACACCACCCGACGAAACCGAGATCCGCCGTGTGCTCGGGCTGCTCGGCACCTCGGACCCACGTGATATGGCGCGCACCGGCGAGCCGCTGTGGCGCGAGTTGGGCCTTGACAACGCCACAAGCGATGAGGTGATCGAGGCGCTTGCTGCCAACCCTCGTCTTATTGAAAGGCCGATCGTGATCATTGGGGATCGAGCTGTGGTAGCTCGACCGCCAGAGCGAGTTCTGGAAATCCTCGGCAACGTTGAGAACTAACCAACTTGCTCGTATCGGGCAACTGTGAAGCCGATCATCAGTGGGACGATCGTGGCGAACACGATCAAACCACCGATCAGGGTGACAAAGGGTCCTGAGGGGACATCGTTGCGCACAAACGAGTAGGCGATGATGGAACTCTGCGTGAGGTAGGCCAAGAACGCCCATCCAAACACCTGCTTGAACCGTGCCCATGCAAATGGCTTGATGCGAACCATCATCGCTACGGCCACCAACTCAAGTCCCAGCGACACGCCAACAAGCAACCTCGGCAGCGTTGGCGATGGCTCGGCCATGGCTTGGGCCGAGACCAAAACCCCGGCGCTAACCGATAGTGCCAGTGCCACCATCGCAACTGGAACCACCGGCGGTAGTTCGCGTTCAAATGGTCTGGTCGCGGTCATTGTGTCGCCACCCTTGTCATGATGACCAGGGTCATGATCTGCATGAGCCCGGTGATGCCAGCGGTATATACGAAGCGTTTCATCAGGTGGGCAATGACTTCACCGTCGGGTTGGTCCTTGCGCATTTCGAACAGCACTGCGATGTTGGCTGGCTCCAAGATTCCTAGGGCAACCACGGCCATGATCCCCACTACAACCATTGAGGTGATGAGCCATGGGCGATTCACTGCACCGGGGTAAAGGTTGCCGAGGTTGATGGCTAACTGGAAACCAGCAGCAAGCGTCATCATCACAACGGTTGGCATCAGCACCACCATTTTGGGCATGAACCTGGCGGAGAACTCAGAGCGTGCAGCGATGGACATTCCTCCGATGATCGGCCCCAGAATCAGCCCGACGTAGAGGTCAATTGCCGTCCACATGGCGCCGCCAGCGACATGGGAAAACATGATCGCCCACGCAGAGCTGGTGGTGATGGCAAAGACAACGAACGCCGCAGCACACCCTGCGAGCACCAAGCCGACCCGCGGCACAATCACAATGTTTGGCGGTTCGGTCTCATGCTGAAGGACCCCAGGTTCTCCCATGAGCAACTCCCTCACTATTTGGTTCCCTCAATCAGCGACGATACCGCTGCTCAGGCGTCAATGCACACGATTCTTTGTGACCTAGATGGCTAGGGTCAGTGGCCGAGAAAACGATGCAAATCTCAAGACGCGGACAAGTCCCGCCATTTGAAGTGATGATGATCCTTGATCAGGTGGCCGCCTTGCGCGCAGGTGGCCGTGAGGTTCTGTCGCTGTGCGCAGGCGAGCCCTCACAGGGGGCTCCCACGGATGTGCGCGAAGCGGCGATAAGGCTCCACAGCTCGAGCGACCCTCTCGGCTACAGCGGACCGCTTGGAACGATTGCTCTGAAGGAGGCCATTGCAGGGCACTATCGCCGCTGGTATGGCCTCGATATCGAGCCAGAATCGGTTGGTATCACGACAGGCGCATCGGGTGCCTTTGTGCTGATGTTCTTGGCCGCTTTCGACATTGGAGACCGCGTGGCGGTGGCACGTCCCGGCTATCCGGCGTATGCAAACGTGTTGCGCTCGCTTGGGATGGACGTTGTAGAACTCGCTGCTGGTGCTGCCACTGGCTTTGTGCCCACTACTGAGATGCTCGACGAGGCTGTGGCCAAAGGCGGCGGCCTTCACGGCTTGGTGTTGGCATCGCCGGCCAATCCCACCGGGTCCATGATCAAACACGAGGAGTTTGGCGAGCTCATCGACTGGTGCCGACTCAACGATGTGCGCTTGATAAGCGACGAGATCTACCACGGCATCACATACCCAGCTCCTTCCACTGACGATGGATCTACTACCGGCGCGTCTACTACCGGCCCGCCAACCAGCCAGCCCCAAACCGGCCACCCCCAGACCAGTAGCGGGCGCGACCGTGGGACATGTGCATGGTCTTTGGACCGATCATCAGTGGTTGTCTCCTCGTTCTCCAAGTACTGGGGTATGACCGGCTGGAGGCTCGGGTGGGCGCTAATTCCCGAGGACCTCAAGGCATCGGTAGAGGCTTTGGCCGGCAACATCGCGCTGTGCCCGCCTACGCCTTCTCAGCACGCGGCGCTCGCAGCGTTTACCCAGCGTTCCTATGACGAAGCGGACCTGGCCGTTGCACAGTTTGGCAAGACTCGACAGCTTGTGTTCGACCGACTCCCCGACCTCGGTTGGGGTCCGGTGGCCCAAGCAGACGGAGCGTTCTATCTGTGGGCAAACATCCATGATCAACTCGGCAAGTATCCCGACTCACCTAGCTGGTGTCGGGCACTGTTGGAGCAATCCGGGGTTGCTCTGGTCCCTGGAACAGATATGGATCACGTGGATGGCCATGATTACGTCCGCCTGTCTTTCGCTGCTGGGCCACGCACTGTGGCCGAAGCGCTAGAGCGCATAGTCGCGTTCCAACAGTTCTAAATAGCTCTATGCTCCGCAGATGTTCACCTTCCGTGGCGCCGAAATCACCAAGAGTGCAGACATCACCAGGAGTGCAGATCTCACCGGTCCCGGTTTCCTGCGTTCCCGAAATGCACTCAGCGGCGCAGGGCGGACCCTGCTAGTCACAGCTCTGCTTGCGCTCGGCGCAACTAGTTGCACCTTATCTAGCGAGACCGCCTCTGGAGACACCGAGCCACCTGTCGAATCAGCACCCACGGCTGAGGTGACGTTGGGCGCGGGTGATGAGGTGATCGCCACCCTTGATGACCGTTTCCAGTCCTACAACGTTGAGATGGTTGAAGTGACCGGTGGAGAGTTCTGGTCTCCTTACTCTGCGGGTAATGCCAAGGTGACCAGACCACCGATCGATTTGGCATCTGAACGGCTACGCAACCTCGCCAAGGCACTCGGCCCGGTGTACATCAGGGTGAGTGGAACGTGGGCAAACTCGACTTTCTTCGATGTCGACAACACAACCAACGGCACACCACCTGAAGGCTTTGGCGGGGTGCTGACTCCCGATCAGTGGTTAGGGGTGAAGGATTTTGCCGAGGCCCTCGACAGTGAGATCACCACGTCGTTTGCCAGCTACGGAGGGGTTCGTGATTCGAGCGGCAACTGGATTACAGATCAGGCCGAGGCCCTGTTGCGCTTCAGTGTCGACAACGACGTCCCGCTCGCAGCAGTCGAGATGTTCAACGAGCCGAGCTTGCCGGTGGCGATGCCCGATGGCTACACGCCAAAGCAGTTTGCTGATGATTTCAAGGTCCTGCAGTCGCTCACAAAGCAGGTGAAAGATGACCTGATACTTGTGGGTCCTGGCACAGCTGCTGAGGACACTCCTCTCGTGATCAGCGCAACATTCAAATCCGACGAGATCTTCAAACATCTTGGCCCGCAGTTTGATGTGTTCAGCTTCCACGCCTACCCCAAGGTGTCCGAACGCTGTGCTTCGAAGGAAGGCCCAGAGATTGCCTTCGACAAGGAGTTCCTTGCCCGTGTGGCCACGGACTCGCTCTATTACCGCGGGGTTCGTGATGAGTTCTTGCCCGGCGCACCAATTTGGATCACCGAGACTGCGCAGGCCGCATGCGGCGGGGATAGGTGGGCCGCCACCTACCGCGACATGATCCGATACGTGGACACACTCGGGCGTCTCGCCGCTGATGGCAGCGATGGAGACGTGGTGTTCCACAACACGTTGGCTGCAAGCGACTACGGCCTGTTGGATGAGGACGGTTTCAAGACTCGACCCAACTACTGGGCAGCGGTTATGTGGAAGCGCCTCATGGGTCCCAAGGTCTTGAAGGCGAAGGCCACAACTGCAACGAAAGTCGCAGACCTCTACACCTACGCCCACTGCAGTGCGCCAAACGGCCCAACCGCTTCTGGCGGCAAGGGCGTGACCTATGCCGTCGTGAACGCTTCTACGTCTGAGTCCAGAACGGTCTCTACGTCGTCGGGCAAGGGTGTGGCGTATGTGATGTCGAGCGAGAATCTCGACGGGACCGAGGTGGAGCTGAACGGTCAACTTCTCCAAGCATCCGACGATGGCACTGTGCCCCAAACCAATGGTCGTAAGTTCACCGGCTCCATTGAGGTTCCGCCTACGAGCGTGGCGTTCGTGGTGGACACCGAGTCCAAGGCATGCGCCTGAGCGGCCCGAGCCGAGCGAACTGACGTCATCAAACTGACGTCAGCGAACAGTTCCAGCAAAGATCGCCAGCAGCGCTAGCGCTAGCCCTGTGCAGGTTCGTTACGGGCGCCGCCCATGGACCAGTGCGCACCAACGACGGTGACCACCAGCAATACGGCGCCCACCGCTTGATGAGCGATGCCGAGCCCAACCGGTACGGCATGCAGCAACGTCAGCACTCCGAGCAAGAACTGCCCCAGCACCACGACCTCGATGGCGATGGCAATGCGCTTGGCGCCGGCACGAAACAGAACCATCGCCACTGCAAGGGCACCAGCGGCCACCACCACTGCAAACCAGCGGTGCAGAAACTGCACGGCCACCGGGTTGTCCACCGCGTTGGACCAGATGGGTGACAGTTCGTTGAGGTCATCGGGGGTCCACTGGCCGTGCATGTCCGGCCATGTGTTGTAAATGCGCCCGGCGTCGAGCCCTGCCACAAACGCTCCGAGCACGATCTGGATTGTCAGAGCAACGAGGAACGGCACAACCCAGCGTTTGGGTCTGCCTTCTATCTTCGAGCGTCCCTTGGCCAATGCGCCTAGATCCATCGCAGTCCACACCAATGCTGCGAGCAGCAATAGGGCGGTTACTAGATGTAGGGCGAGGCGTTCATGGGCCACGTCCGGGCGATCGACAAGTCCGCTCGCAACCATCCACCAGCCGATCGCTCCCTGTAACCCGACGAGCACCACAAGCAACGCGATCCTGGGGCC
>JAGQSI010000100.1 GCA_020439605.1 Acidimicrobiales bacterium
TTGACCCAGCTACAGCGCCTTGTGTCCACCCCTTCACTACTTCTGCTGCGGTGGCAGGTCCAGATTCTGGGTTGTGGGAGCGCACTACAAAAGACTGCGGTGAGGCCTCGGCAGTAATCGTTGCGCTTATTTCCTTGGGTACTCGCCGCTGGTTGTAGCCGAGAAGGTTTATTGCCGCGCCAACCACTGGAGTTGGGCACCGGTAGTTGACCGTCAACGGGTGGTTGGCAGCAGCAGGAAAGTATTTGTCATAGGAGATGAGGAACTGCGGATCTGCCCCTGCATGGCCGTAGATGACCTGGTCATCGTCACCTACAGCGAACACATCTAGGCGCGGCGAGCTGAGCAGTCTCACCAGCATCACGTGCGCCGGGGTCAGGTCCTGGAATTCATCTACAAGCATGTGACGGAACTGTGGCTGAACGCGACGACGAAACTCACCATCTGATAGCAGCACCTCCACAGCGCCGTAGATCTGCTCGTCGAAGTCCACCGCACCCTTACGTTCGAGAGCTTTTCGGAAGCCTTCGAACATGTTTGCCAGGCCGTCTACGTCGTCTCTTGATTCCTCCACCGAGGCGGGATCTTCCAGGCCGAGACGAACCTGGCTCAGTGCATCGAGATATGGGGCAATCACATCTGTATTGGCCCGGCGTCTTGTTGTTCCCGGTATCAACGATTCCACGATGGAGCGGCAATCTCGCTCTGTGAGTACCACCGGTGGGGTGCCGCGATGCTGGGTCAGGATCCACAGGCCTAACGAGTTGAGAGTTCTGACACGAGGGCCGAAGCTACGACAGCGATGCTCGAGTTCGAGCTGAGCCTCCTTGTTGTAGGCAACAGCGAGTACCGAGCCTCGGTCCCACCCACGCTCCACTAGGAGGTGTCGGAGCCGTTCTGTCAGCACTCGAGTCTTGCCGGAACCTGCTGGAGCGATCACACGAGCCGGACCGCTCAGATGGCCGACTGCCTCCATCTGGTCCTGAGCTAGTTGTGCCGATGGCAACACCGGCTCTGGATCAGTATCTAGAACCCCGCGTTCAATATTTTCTGCCGACACAACGCCAGCACCGCCTACAAGCGAGCGCTCCCACGGCCGTCTTGGACCTCCGTCTACCCACACTTCTGTCCCATCTGTGAGACGAATGTCGAAGTCTGCGCTGGGTGTTTCCACCGCTCCGAGGCGGCTTGCCTTGCGCCCCCACCACCAGATGATGGTCCCACCTCTCGCGTCATAGTTGTTGGCCCAGACCAAGTGATGGAGGCGGTCCAACCATGGCTCTGTCTCTACCCCTAGTCGCCAGGGTTCTCCCACGATGGACTCCGGGTTGCGGAATGTGGCGGGATCTACGCTCAGCTCTACCACCACGGGCTCTCGCTGCGCCCATGCCTTATGCAGCAAGCCAACCACCTGTGCTGGCTCCCTAATTGCTGGGAGGTCCACCGCCACTACTGAGGCACTGATCCAGGGAGCGGGAATTGGATCTCCCGCGTTGATCACAACGCCTCGCCCTAAACAAACCGGTCCTGGAACAGCCACGACCTCAAACTACCCAGGGGGACTGACAGTGGAGCCGGAGCCAACCGTTGGGTCTAGCTCCACTGTCAGTTTGGGTTTCCGCCTAGTTGCTGCGGCGGAAGTTGAATCGACGCCATCCAACCATCGCTGCACCGGCTGCGATGAGACCGAAGGCCCACCCAACTAGTGGCATCGAGTTGGATCCGGTCCGAGGAAGATCTCCTCGATCAACTGTCTGGGGCTCGGGGTGAGGAGCCTCAGTGGTTGGGGCCGGAGCGGTCGTGGTTGTTTCCTCGGTCTCAGGGAGAACCTCGGGTACTTCCGCTGGCTCTGGGTCTGTGTTGTTCGAGAGGTCAGGATCAGGAGTAACCGATCCAACGGTGGCCATCGTGTCGAAGGTCATGCCGTCGGTGTCTTCTTGAACCTCAACCTCTACCTCAATGATCGAGCTGTCTCCGGGAGACATCGAGGGACGGGTGCAGGTGACTGTCTGCCCGTCGATGGTGCAGGCCCAGCCATCGCCCGAAGCACCAGTAGGCAGAAGACCTTCTGGTATCTCGTGAGTTACCTCTACCTCCATCGCAGTGGAAGGACCGTGGTTGGTGACCTCTAGTTCGAAGATCGCGGTGTCTCCGATATGGATCGCACCATCGTCATCGACCAGGCGGTTATCGATGGCCAGATCTGCCACCGGTGTCACCTCCGTGACCGCACCGTCACCAGCTACTGCTTCGTTCTCATCGTCGTCGACAACTGTTGCTTCCACGACGTCGGCTTCATTGGTGGCTTCGTCACTATTGACTGCCATCGTGAAGGAGCAGGAGTAGGTATCGCCAACCGCTATGACTCCACCTGTCTCACATGTGGTCGAGGTGATTGGAGCGGTTGTCGTTGTGATGTCGAACGGGGTACCTCCGGCTACGGAGTCCGTTAGCTTGGTGAGCGTTACCGGTTCAACACTGGTATTGGTGACTGTGACATTGAAGGTCACACTTCCACCTGGTGCCGCTACGCTGGCGTTCCCGTTGTCCTTCGTGACCGTGATGGTGGGAAGAACATCTGTGACCGTCACCGTCTCGTTGTCTGTGGGTGTGGTTGTTCCACCGTCATCGTCGGCGAGGGTGAACGAAACCTCGTCCACAATCACATCTCCAGCGTTGCCGGTTACTGCCAGAGTGAACGAGCAGGAGTACGTGGCTCCCGGCGCCAGCACCGTGCCAGTGACACAGTTGGTTGCGGTGACCATTCCTCCAACCTTTGTGACATCAATGGCAACACCGTCCACTAGGTCCGCTATGGCGGTGACAGTGGCTGGCTCTGCCTTGGAGGTGTTTGTGACGGAGGCATTGAAGGTAACCGAACCAGAGGGTTCTGCAACTGTTGGGTTGACAGCTGTCTTGGTGACGGTGCCCGTTGGCGGCACGTCTGTCACGTCGACCACTTCGCTGTCCGAACCAGTTACTGGTTGATCGTCGTCATCTGTGCCTGTGACTGTGACCGTGTCGGTAACCGAATCTCCGGCATTACCGGCGACTGCCAAAGTGAAGGTGCAAGAGACCTTCTCTCCAGGGTCGAGCACGGTACCGACAAGCTCGTCACAGGTTCCTGCAACATTGATTGGATCTGCGGATCCAACAACGTCTTTGATCGAATCGATCGTGACCTCATCAGAGGCCGAGTTGTTGGTGATCTCGACTGTGTAGGTGACGTTGGCTCCTGGCTCTGGGACCGAGTCAACATCTGCTGTCTTGGTAACCGTTATTGACGAGCTCACATCTTTGACGTCAACCACTTCAGATGCTGTGCCCGATACAGGGTCCTTGTCATCGTCTGTTCCGGTGACGGTGACAATGTCGTTGACTGCATCGCCGGCATTACCGGTGACTGCCATCGTGAAGGTACATGTGACCTTCTGACCCGGGTTGAGGGTGGTGCCGATCAGCCCAGCACAGCTACCACCAACCGCAACAGCAGGCGCACCATCAACCGAATCCACGATCGAGTCGATGGTGACCTTGTCTGCTGGCGAGGTATTGGTGATCTCAACCGTGTAGGTCACATTGGCACCGGGCTCGTTGACAGACTCAACAGATGCTGTCTTGGTGACTGCGATCGAGGAGGCGACGTTGGTGATGTCCACCGTCTCGGAACCATCGTCTGATACCGGCTTGCCATCATCATCTGTACCGGTGACGGTGACGGTGTCTCCAACTGTGTCTCCAGCATCGCCTGTTACTGCCATCGTGAAGGTACAAGTGACCTTCTGACCCGGGTTGAGGGTGGTACCGATCAACCCAGCACAGCTACCACCAACCGCAACAGCAGGCGCACCATCAACCGAATCCACAATGGAACCAAGAGTTACCTGGTCCGCAGGCGAGGTATTGGTGATCTCAACCGTATAGGTCACGTTGGCCCCGGGCTCGGGCACGGAACCAACCGATGCTGTCTTTGTGACCAACAGCGAAGATGCGAGATCGGTGACGGTTACCGCTGCATCATCCTCATCGCTCACCGAGTTCTTGTCGTTGTCCGAGGCAGTTACCTTGACCACGTCTGTGACGATGTCTCCGGCATCACCTGACACCCCAAGGGTGAACTCACAGGTTGTACCAGCACCGGCAGCCAACGATGTACCGACCAGCGCTGCGCAGGTCCCACCAGCATTGAACGGTGTCCCACCATTGACAGAGTCGGTGATGGCACCGATCGTCACTGCTTCTGGCGAGGTGTTCTGGATGGTCACGGTGTAGGTGACCGCACGGGTCTGACCGGGTGCGGTTTCGCTGACCGATGTGGGCGCCGCGGTCTTGGTGACCGAGATGGTGGGCTTGGTGTCGGTGACTGCCACTTCCGCAGAAGCCGATGCCGAGGTTTCGCCATCGTCGTCACTCGCCACGACCACAACAGTGTCATCGAGATCTCCATCGTCGAGATCTGAACGATCCACCACATGGGCAATGGAGAAGGTGCAGGACTCCGTTGCCCCCGGAGCGATCGAGGTACCGATGATGGTTGCGCAGGTGCCGGCGTTGAGCTGTCCGGCAGTGACTGTTGCATTCACCGGTACGGCGCCTTCAAGTGCGTCTGTCAAAGAATCGACCGTCACAGCCTCGGAACCGTTGTTGGTGATCTTCACCGTGTAGGAGACGGTCCCACCTGGTTCAGCGATGGAGCTGACAGACGGGGTCTTGGTGACACTGATCGTGGGTGCTTCGGCAGTGACTGTGACAGAGGCGTCATCGCTATCGGTGGCCTTGTTCTGGCTTGAGTCGTAGGCATCAACGGTGACCACATCGTCGATGACGTCGCCGTTGTTGCCACTGACGGTTGCGGTGAAGGTACAAGTAGCGCTCGCTCCTGGTCCGCTAGCAGTGAGCACCTTGTTGTCCAGTGCCCCACATGTTGTGGCAGTGATTGGTCCACCCGTTGTGGTGAGGTCTATTGCAGGCCCACCTTCAATCGAGTCCTTGATTTCTGTAATCGTGACCGGCTCGACAGAAGTGTTGGTGACAGTTACCTGGAAGGTAACTGAGCCACTGGGCTCTGCAACCGTGGCCGAGAGCGCGTTCTTCGAGACTTCAATCGTTGGAAGCGGTGCGCGGTTGGTGAAGGTACAGACCACATTCTGGCCGGGACCTACCTGAACTGAACTCGGGTTCTGTTGACCGGTACAGGTTGAACTTGCCAGGGTCCACTTGGCGGGCACAACTTCTGAAATGTTGTAGGTACCGACGCCAACCGAAGTGGTCGCTGTGGTGCCGTAACCACCAGAGGTAGCGATGTTGAAGTTGTTGAGACCGGGAACGTTAGAGGTGAACGAGAAGGTCCCGTCTGCGCCACTTGCCTGCTTTACAACGGTTATGGATCCGTTCTTTGCGGTGTTGGTGAAGGTGCAGCGCCACTGCTGGGCCTCCCCGACAGCAAGGTTTGTGGGCGATGCAGTTTCAACCTGCTGGGTAGAAAGGTTGTCGCAGGTGGCTGAGGTGGTGAACGCTGGATCTGCTGCTTCGGTCACTGTGTAGGTGCCTGGCATCACTGGGTTGAAGGTGCCGGTTTCGCCATGAGAAATGTCCTGCAACGTCCCTACGGTCGACTGTCCTTGGGAGAGGGTGAAGTCAAACTCGTTGGGCAGCCCTGCGGGCAGAGTCTGCTTGGTTACCTGGATGGATGACGTGCGGAGCTGACGGTTGTAGACCACGCAACTAACAGCCTGCGTTTGACCCACTGAAAGGTCAAGGAGTTGATTTGGGTTCTGACTTGCGCCAGGACTGTTTTGGCCAACCGTGTTGAGAATCGTGGTGGGTGCAGTGCCATCAAGATTGTTTCTGGTGCAAACAGCTCCGTTATAGACCCACCCTGGTTTGGCGGTTTCGGTGAGATCAACGGTTGAGGTGGACGCGCTGTCCCACAGGAACTTGGCTACGCCGTCGTTGTCTGTTGTCACAGTTGCGTTGGCACCAGACGCCGATGCTGGAGTTACCCAGTCCAATGGGGTCGGGCTCACGTTGGCGTTGAAGGTCCATGCGTTTGCGCCGTTGGCAACCGAGGTGGTGCCGTCAGCCTTTTGGAGTTGCTTCGTGATGTTGAGTGAAGGTGCACAGAGATCACGCACGAAAGCACTTACAACTGCTTGGAGTTGCGAGAAGCTGGTGGGGATGGTGTAGTCCGCCACACCGAACGACATGTTCGGGTTTCCGGAACCATCGAGAGTTAGTTCCTCGTCTCCGCTCATCTGGCTCAGGCGAGCCTCGCTGTTGCTATCGGTGAGACCAACACCGATACCGAACATGTGGGATCCGCCGGCCTTGATCGCGTCAGCTTCGTACTTTGCGGCCGAGACGTTGGCGGCGTCGACGGTGTTGCCGGTGCCTGCGACCCCGTGGCTTCCGTCATTGGCGTGACCGTTTGGCTCAACCGCGTTGCGATAGGTCGGGTCACCGTCGGTGATGAACACCACTAGGTCTCCACCACCATTGGGGCTGCGTCGCACAACCTCGAGGCCATCATCCCAGTTGGTCGCACCATCGCCGGCTCCAGCCGTAGGCGCCGAATATAGGGCAGGGTCACGGAACACAACGTTGCCGACGTTTGAGGTGATGGAGCCATTAGCGGCCACACCCTGAGCCCGGTTGGCAAAGGTCACGACCTTGATTCGCGAAGGTGTTCCAACGAGAGCGGACGCGAACAGCTGAGCCGCATCTCGAACTTGTTGAGCCTCCGTTGAGTTGATGGATCCCGAATCATCAAGCACCAGCGTTGCGTCTATTCCGCAGCCTGGTGGCAGATCCGGATTGCCGTCCGTGGCAGGGGTTGCCGACACCAACGGGGTCAACCCCGCCAGAGCCAACAGACCGGCTATGGCGGCCCACCTAACTCGCTTTGTGGACCGGCCCAAGCCGGTACCTCGGTTCTTTGGCTTTGCCAAGTTGAACATTTCGTGCACCTCGCATCGTTCCGTGTGGTCGATGCGACAGAGGCCGGTTTCGCTTCA
>JAGQSI010000101.1 GCA_020439605.1 Acidimicrobiales bacterium
TATGAGCGGGGCACCGGTACGAAGAGCAAGCGTTGCGGGGCCAGCAGGCAAGGTGGTTCTCTCGCCGAAGAACTCGACTTCTATTCCTCCGCCACCAACATCTCGATCGCACAGCAGCGTCAACCACCGTCCGGCACCAAGAGCACTGGCGACTCGAGCACCTGAGTCCTTGCCCAACGGGATGATCTCCATACCTAGCTTCTCGCGCAGCGAGATGAACCATTGGGCCAGCTCAGGAGGATCTATCTGCTCTACCACCGTTGTCACGTCTATTCCGTGAACCGCTGTGAGCCAGAACGCCGCCCACTCCCAGGCCCCGAGGTGAGGCATCGCACAGATGACACCGTTGCCGGCGTCGTAGGCATCCTTCAGGTATTCGAAGCCATCGGTGCGCATCCCGGCATCAAGAACTTCTGGGCTGGTTCCCGGGAGACGAAACGACTCGACCCAGTAGTCCGCATAGGAACGAAAGACGGCATCTACCGCACGGTCAAGTTCTTTGCCTGTCAGCTCAGGTCTCACCCGTTGTTGATGACGTGCGACCATCGCCCTGCGCCCGTTCATGGCGCGGCTAGCGATTCTTCCAGCGGCTGCACCGAACGGGTCAACTGCAGTATTTGGCAGCGCACGAGCGATAGCACTTCCGGCGCGGTAAGCCGCGTAGGTCGGGTTTGGTACCACTACTTCAGCGAGGAGGACGAAGCTGTGAGCGGCGACGCACCTGGCGCGTGGTGGAACGAGCCAGCCTTCGGTCCGCGCTCTGACGGCGGGTGCGAGTGCGTTCACGCGTGGGGGCCCGAGGTGGAACCTCCGCGCTTGCTTGACGCCAAACCTTGACGAAACGCTGGCCAGCAGTGATGCAAGTTAGAACCAGCATCACCCACAGAATCGGAATCAGGAGATTGTTGAAGAGCAGACCGATCGCCAACGCGATCATTCGCTCGGCGCGCTCCATGAGGCCACCTTTTGCCTGGTAGCCAAGAGCCTCCGCCTTGGCGCGCTCATAGGAGATCAACATGGATGCACCAAGGATTGCCATGGGCAACAAGGCAATCCTCCCGGGGTTCTCATTAGTGAGATACCAGGCCACTCCCAACAGCAGCAGCGCGTCGGTGAAACGATCCGCCACAGAGTCGAAGAAGGCGCCGCGTGGCGACGCGGTTCCCGATGCCTTTGCAACGGCGCCATCCAAGACATCTGGCAATGCTGTTAGAGCCAAAAGCAATAGCCCTGCGCGAAGCGCCCCGTTGGCAATGGCCACGCTTGCCGCCCCAGCCATCACGATTCCAAGAACGGTCAACTGGTCTGCGGTGATTCCAGAACGCTTCAGCTGTGCCCCGACGGGCTTTAGTGTGCGCTCTGCTTCGGCTCTAAAGCGGCCGTCGAACATCAGGATCTCCTCAATCGACCCGTACTGCTTGCAGAAGTTAGCACTTTTGTCCGCCTTTGGGAAGAGTATGACCAGATAGCGCTCTAGTTGCCGGAAAGTGAACCGTCGAGATCGGTCCAGTCCTCGGGATTGTCCTCCCCGATGAACTCCACGATCTCGCCATCTACACCGTCCACCATGACCATGCCCCGATGCGCTGGTGGGTCCTCGGCCGAGTACCACAAGATCCTCCACGTCGGACGGCTCGCCAGGCCTCGCCATCCGAGCTGAGCAGCACTGTGGCCAACCGCGTAACCGGCGCGCTTATTGGCAGCGACAAGCGCGTCACGCTCGTCAACATCGAGGTTCCAGCCCGCAAGGAGGTGATAGGCGCCTATGAGCAGCAGCGCTATCCCACCAGCCAACAGACCGCTGTTGATGAGCACTCCATCTGTTCCGCCAAGAACCCAGACTCCAATGGAGCACACGCCCATGAGGATGTAGAGATATCCGGGAACACGGCGCCTGTTGTTGTTCGGGAAGACGTAGGGACCAACGAACTCGCTGGCATTCAGATCTTCAGGGAGCTCGTCTCGGACTTCATCGTCTGTGCCCACATCCTCGCTGGTGGGTTCGTGCTCCTCGCTAGTCACAGACTTGAGGGTACCGAGCCAACACCGCCCGACCCCAACCCGATCATTGTGGCCACGCGTCTTTGACCTTTGTCCACGACACGCTCAAAGGTTCTGGCAGAACTCGTGTTTCTGCAACTGCGGTCATGAAGTTGGTGTCACCGCTCCAGCGAGGAAGGCAATGAACGTGCAGATGATCCGGGATACCCGCACCCGCTCCGGCACCAAGATTGATGCCGACGTTGACACCGTCTGGTCCGTAGGCACTTCGTACTGCCGCAACCGCGTTACGTACCCCTTCCCACAGTTCCGCTGATTCGTCCATGGTGAGCTCCGCGAGGTCCGCCTTGGCCTTCTTCGGCAGGACCATTAGATGACCGGATCCATATGGGAACGCGTTGAGCACAGCGAAGCAGAGCTCGCCGTGCCAGACGATCAACGTTTCCTCATCGGGTAGGCCGCTGTTGTAGATCCGCTCGAAGAGTGAGCGCCCCGTTGAGTCTGGGCGCACCTCCGCATCATCGCTACTTATACGGGCGATGTAATCGGTGCGCCAGCCCGCCCAGAGGCGAGCCAACGCAGGCGAGGGGCCACCGCCGGCCTGTGACGGCGTTGTCATCGAGCCGCGTGGAGCTGATCGTCAACCTCATCGACCACTCGTTGAGCAAAGGTGTCCAGGGGCACGCCACGATCCACCTCTCCCCCACGAGGGTTGACTCCCACCGTGCGCGCTGCGACGTCGTCGTCCCCAACCACGAGGACATAGGGGATCTTCTCGCCCTTTGCCTTACGAATACGGTTGCCAAGCTTCTCGGAGGCTTCGATCACATCTGCTCGCAACCCGAGTGCCCGTAACTCGTCGGCCACTTCGTATGCGTATGGGTCGTGGTCGTCTCGGACGGGAAGAACCCGAACCTGGGTTGGGGCAAGCCACGTCGGGAACGCTCCCGCGTAGTGCTCGAGAAGAACGCCGAAGAACCGTTCCACGGAACCGAACAGGGCCCGGTGCAACATGATCGGGGTATGGCGGGCACCATCTTCGCCGATGTATTCGAGACCCATTCGGGTAGCCATGTTGAAGTCGTACTGGATGGTTGAGAGCTGCCAGCTACGGCCGATGGCGTCTCTGACCTTCACGTCTATCTTCGGACCGTAGAAGGCACCTCCTCCTTCGTCCACCTCATAGGCCAGCTCTTCTGCTTCCAATGCCGAGCGAAGGTTGTCGGTGGCCTGAGCCCAGCCTTCGTCGGTCCCGACGGTCTCGGCCTTGGCCGGCCGTGTGGAGAGGTTTGCCTCAAAGTCGGTGAAGCCAAATGCCCTGAGCACTGAGAGCACAAAGTTGAGAAGGCCACGAATCTCGTCGTGGGCCTGCTCTGGAGTGCAGTAGATATGGCTGTCGTCCTGGGTGAAGCCACGGATCCTCATCAGCCCATGGAGGGTTCCAGAGCGCTCGTAGCGATACACCGTGCCGAGTTCGAACAGTCGAAGTGGCAATTCACGGTAGGAACGTTGGCGTGCCCCGAAGATCAGGTTGTGACCGGGACAATTCATGGGCTTCGGGTAGTAAACCCCGTTGTCCATCTCCATCGGCGGATACATGCCATCCGCGTAGAACCCGAGGTGACCTGATGCCTCGAACAGCTTTCCGTTGGCGATGTTGGGCGTATAGACGAACTCGTAGCCGCCTTCGTGATGACGTTGACGGCTGTAGTCCTCCATCAACTTGCGAACCAACGCACCCTTGGGGTGCCAGACCGCCAGACCTCCGCCCAACTCGTCCGGGAAGCTCAATAGGTCCAGGTCCACAGCCAGTCGGCGGTGATCGCGCTTGGCCGCCTCCTCCAAACGGTGAAGGTGAGCCTCTAGGTCCGCTTTGGATGCCCAAGCGGTGCCGTAGATGCGCTGGAGCATCGGGTTCTTTTCATCTCCGCGCCAGTAGGCACCAGTAGCACGCATCAGTTTGAAATGGCCGAGAAAGTCCTTGGTGGTAGGCACATGAGGCCCACGACATAGATCGATGAACCCCGGGTACCCATCAAAACAAGGCGTCTGCCATGGCTGTGAGGGAGGATTCTCATATGTACGCACAACGCCCGGCTCGGTGGCCGAGGTTGGATCATCTGCCTCGCCATCGATGATCTCAAGCTTGAAGCGGTGCCCGGCGAAGACCTTGCGAGCTTCTTGTTCGTTTAGCTCGTCACGAACAAAGGGCTGAGTCTCAGCCATGATCTCGCGCATTCGCGTCTCGATGCGTTCAAGGTCTTCAGGCACGAACGTTCCCGGTTTGCCATCAGAGCCAACGGGAAGCTCGAAGTCGTAGTAGAAACCGTCCTCCACAGGCGGGCCAATGGCAAAGGTGGAACCCGGGAACAACTCCAGTACGGCTTGAGCCATGACGTGGGTCGTCGAGTGACGAATCGTATAGAGACCTCGCTCGGAGTTGGAGGTCACGATCTCTACAACGTCGCCATCGTCAAGAACCCAGTTGAGGTCGCGCTCGGTGCCGTTGACGTTTCCGATCACCGCTGCTTTGGCAAGTCCCCGCCCTATTGAGGCTGCTAGGGCACCAATAGTTGTCCCTTCTGGAACCTCGCGCTTGCTTTGGTCGGGCAGCGTGATCGTGATGTCGGCCATTTCCGAAGCGTAGGCGTTCGCTTTGTGGTTGCCGAAGTGCATTGCGTTCAGGTAGGAACTCGCCTGACTGGCCGCTTCAGCACATCTGTTGACGAACGTTGTTCCGTGGCCCGTACAAATAGTCCCTCGCCGGGTATCAGCGTGTTGTCATCTTCATAAAGGTCTGCTCGGGTATCCATATGGGAACCACCGTTGAGAGCGCCGTTCCTCGACGCATCGACTGAGCCATTGGCGGTGGAGTTCTCCGTCGAAACTGCACCACTAGGCGCAATTGCCTCGCTGGATGTGGTGGCAGAAGTAGCCGTTGCCTCAGCGGTGGCACGCTTCTTGTTGGCGTACTCGTCCACGTACTCCTGACCGGACAATTCTCGGATCTCATACATGACTTCGTCGATGATCTGACGAAGGAGCAGCCGATCATCTTGTCGGTCCATGTATCGAGTTACGTCTATGGGCTTGCCAAAGCGAATGGTCACAGGCAGACGCAACGTCGGGAACTTGGCATCTGGAGGCATCACCTCCCGAGCACCGGTGATTCCGATTGGAATGATCGGAGCACCAGTGCGCAAAGCGAGACGCGCTGGACCGGTGTGACCGCGGTAGAGACGACCATCGCGACTGCGGGTTCCTTCTGGATAGATCCCGAACAATTGACCGGATTCGATGATGCGTTGGGCGGTCGCTAGTGCTCGCTCCCCCGCATCTCCGCCTTCACGATCGATGGGGATCATGCCCAGAGCGGGAAACAGCTTCCGGGTCTTCCAGTCATCCATGTATTCGGCCTTACCAACGTAGGTAACCCGTCTCGGGAGCAACGCTGGAACAAAGAATGAATCCAGTACCGAGGTGTGATTGGGACAAAGAATTGCTCCACCAACCGAAGGGACGTTGTGGGCCCCTTCGAGGGTGAAACGCCACGCAGCACGAAAGGTAGGGGTGAGGATCGCCTTGGCGATCGGGTACAGCTTGCCCACCTCGTGTTCAGACATCACCTGAATCATGCCCCATGGGAACACCCCGCGGGTGACTACTTGGCCAAAAGGACTTTTTTGTCCGTCTAGGAACGCTTCAGGTCCACTCCGAGCAGCATCGCAGCAGCGCTGACTCCAAGTCCCTTTGCAGCAGCTTCGTCGATAGCCGCCACCGCTGCAGGAGTATCCAAGTCGTTATCCAACGCGGAGCGAACCTCGTCCAGAGCCCCATCCCCGATTCCGGCGTGTTGCCATTTGCGAAGACGACTGTCGGCCTGCGCCATGATGTCGTCGTGCCATTCCCATGGGGTGCGGTAATGGTTGGACACTGCGGCGAGTCGTATTGCCCTGGTGTCCCAGGCTTTACGAAGTTCGCTCACAAACACCAGGTTTCCTAGGGACTTGGACATCTTCTCGCCGTCCATGCGAACCATTGCCTGATGCATCCAGTGACGTACGAACGGCTCGCCGGTGGCGGCCTCGGATTGTGCAGCCTCACATTCGTGGTGGGGGAAGATCAGATCGCTGCCTCCCCCGTGCAAGTCGATGGTGGTTCCCAACTCACGAAGCGCCAACGCCGAGCACTCGATGTGCCATCCCGGGCGACCAGGGCCCCAAAGCGTGTCCCACGAAGGCTCATCGTCTGCCGACGGTTGCCACAGAACAAAATCCAGTGGATCCCGCTTGTTGGGGTCCTCCACGTTGCCGCCTCGCTCAGCAGCAAACGCCAGCATCTCGTCTTTGCTGTAGTGGCTTATCTCACCGAACCTGGGCCAACTGTTCACGTCGAAGTAGACGCTCCCGCCGGCCTGATAGGCGTGACCCCGCTCGAGCACCATCCCGATGAAGCCACGGATATCGGCAATGGCCGATGTGGCACGGGGCTCACTAAATGATGGGAGCATCTCAAGTGCTTCCATGTCGCTGTCAAAACGTGCAATCTCACCAGCAGCGAGATCCAGATAGTGAACGCCTAGTTCTCGGGCCTTGCGCAACAGGTCATCATCCACATCGGTGATATTTCTGACGCATCGGGTCTCATGGCCCCGATCCCTGAGTCTGCGTTGCAGGACGTCATAGGTCAGATATGTAGAGGCATGACCGAAATGTGTGGCGTCATATGGCGTGATGCCACACGTGTACATGGTCACTACATGGCCCGGCGTGAAATCCACGATGGCTTGGCGCGAGGTGCACCAGAGCCTCATGGGCTCGGCTGCGTGGGCCGAGTTGTCACTCACTTACCGGCGCTGGGTCTGTCGGGGCCTTGGTCGAGGCGGACTTCTGCTTAGGGTCCTGCGCACTTTGAGCTGGTGCGCTCTGTTCTGGGATCCCGGTGAACTTCACAGCCACTCGGGTCTTGTAGTGAACGTTAAGCTGAAACAG
>JAGQSI010000102.1 GCA_020439605.1 Acidimicrobiales bacterium
TGCGTGACCGCGTCGGTAAGGCAGCCAAGGTCAAAGAGAAGCGCGACTTCTAGATCCGTATCGGGGCTGCGCTGCACCAGCCGCCCAAATTGTCAGACTGTCGCTCTACGATGGTCTGCGTGATCTACCCGAACCCGCTGATGCGGGCTGAGCCAAGGCGTAAGCATGAGCGCTGACGATCTTGAGCAATACGAAGCAGAAATAGAGCATCAGCTCTTTCAGGAGTATCGAGACGTCTCGCCCACGTTCCAGTACGTGGTGGAGACCGAGCGACGGTTCTATCTGGCCAATACCGTTGAACAAACAGTTCATGTTGAAGGCGGCCGCACCTGGATCGAGCTGGTGCTGGGTGATGCTTGGGTTTGGGACATGTACCGGCAAACTCCGATGCGTTTTGTGCCATCGGTCCGGGTCGTCACGTTCAAGGACGTGAACATCGAGGAACTTCCAAAACAAGATCTAGCGTTGTGACCGCGGGCCGTCAACGGCTAGGACGCAGCGGCGAGGACCGTGCCGCCAAGTGGTACGAGGACCACGGTTATCTGGTTGTTGAACGCAACTGGCGTTGTCGCCAAGGAGAGGTGGACCTGATCGTGCGCAAAGGATCCACCACCGTCTTTTGCGAGGTGAAGACTCGTTCATCGTTGGCCTATGGCCACCCGGCAGAAGCGGTGACCCCTTCGAAACAGAAACGTATTCGGATGTTGGCCACCAAGTGGCTGGCCGAGGTCAATGAGGGACCTAGGCCGCAGATCATTCGTTTCGACGTGGCCGCAGTGTTGCCCAGCGAGGTGTCGGTTATCGAGGATGCCTTCTAGCTGCCATGCGCGGGCGAGGGCTCATCGCCCGGAGCGCCCGGTTGGTCTGCGCCGTTGCCGGTTCATCCAACAGCCATGATGCCAGTGGCGCCGCTCTTCGGGTGCCGGCTTGGGTACCGTCACAAGATGGCCGGTGCCGGCTGGGATTGCCTGTTGGCAGCCAGGGCATAGATAGGGCTTGCGCGCCTCATAGGGCTGCATGCGCCGAACCTCGGTGTCTTCGTCCGCCCAGTTCCACATCAGCCCAGGAACGCCCATGCAACAAGAGCAGCACAGACCACGATCGCTCCGATGACCATGGCGTAATCCGCTGGGGTCTTGGACATCTTCCTGTGTGGATTCAGGCCCATGGTGCAATCCTATGGCCGATGAGCCAGTTGAGTAGCACCTGACCCGAATCAGTTCTGGGCGAGATATGTTCATGACGTCTTCGAGTTCATAACGTCTTCGAGATTGTGACCGTGGCATTCTGATTCAGTCGGTTCCGCTTGTGGGTTGGCTGGTCCCGCTCGTGCGCCGGCGAAACGGCGAACCATCAGGGTCATCTCAACGGGCTAAGGCCGTGGGAGCGAGAACGTGTTCGCCAGTATTAGGTCCGCTGTTGTTGTCGGGGTAGATGGCAGCCAGGTTTCAGTAGAAGTACATGTTGGTGCAGGTCTTCCGGGCATGACCATCGTTGGTCTGCCCGATGCGTCGTGTCGTGAAGCACGAGATCGAGTTCGGGCAGCCTTCATTGCCAGCAAACTCACATGGCCACCCCAGAAGGTCACGGTGAACCTTGCCCCTTCGTCTAGTCGCAAGGTTGGTACCGGGCTGGACCTGCCAATAGCTGTTGGAATCCTGGTTGCGAGCGGGGTGGTGGATGCCTCTCAGGTGAACCGCATGGGGTTCGTGGGCGAGTTGGGCCTCGATGGCTCGGTCAGGGCGGTGCCTGCGATTGTCCCGCTCGTCGATGCAATCAGGGTGGCTGGCGGCGACGAGGTGGTGGTTCCGGTTGCTTGCGCCGGAGATGCAGAACTGCTTGAGGAGGTGAAGGTCAGGGCCATCTCCACATTGAGCGAACTCGTTGCTGCTCTCTCCAACGAGGAACCGTGGCCAGACCACGATTATCGGCGAGTGGAGGCTGCTCCTTTGGATACTGCCGATCTTGCGGATCTTCGAGGGCAGCCGATCATGCGTCGAGCACTTGAAATCAGTGCTGCTGGAGGCCACCACCTGCTCATGATCGGAGTCCCCGGCGCAGGCAAGACAATGTTGGCCGAAAGACTTCCCGGTGTACTTCCTGATCTCTCGAGCTCAGAGGCGATGGAAGTATCTCGGATCCATTCAGCGGCCGGACGTGTCCTCACCGGTGGCTTGGTTAGACGGCCTCCGTTTCAAGCACCACATCATTCAGCCACTTTGGTGTCGGTGATCGGAGGCGGGTCAGACGCGATGAGACCAGGGCTGGTGTCATTGGCTCATGGCGGTGTGCTGTTTCTCGACGAACTATCGGAGTTCTCTCCATCTGTTCTCGACGCTCTGCGTCAACCGATCGAGGAAGGGGCGGTACGGGTAAGTCGGGCGCGTTTCTCGGCAATGCTTCCCGCTCGTTTCCTACTCGTTGCAGCAATGAACCCGTGTCCGTGCGGCGAAGGTGGAAGGCCCGGAGCCTGTAGCTGCAGTGACGCAGCGCTACTGCGATATCGCCGTCGTCTGTCGGGGCCGTTGCTCGATCGTTTCGATCTGAGAGTGGCAGTGGAACGCCCTGATGCCCAGGAGTTGCTAACCGGTGCCCCAGGAGAACCTTCGGCAGTAGTGGCGGAGCGAGTTGCTCGCGTTCGTGCGAAAAGTCTTGAACGTGGGGGAGTGCTCAACTCCAGGATGAGCAGGGTTGCCCTAGACGAGTACGCACCCCTCAGCAACGACGCGCAGAGACTCCTGGGACGAGCCATGGAGATGGGAAGACTGACAGCTCGTGGGCTCGATCGGATCCGCCGGGTTGCTCTGACCATGGCAGACCTTGAAGGTGTCGACCCGCCGCTTGAGCCGATGCAGGTTGCCGCAGCGTTGTCCCTGCGAGCAGACATCTCGTTGCACCCGGGGGTAGCGGCATGAGCGAAGAAGTTGTTTCTCAACCGCTAGAGCACACAGCGGCATTGGTGGCTCTGGCTTGTCTGCCAGGTGTTGGGCCCGGCTCGCTTCGGCGATGGGTGCAGGCCCAGAACGCGACCGAGGCGTGGGAGCTGGCCAGTTCCGGACGTGCCAGCAAGGACGAGGTGCTCGCCTTGTCGCTGCAGAGAAACCTGACAACCAACCACAAGATCACTGAAGCTGCGCGCCACATTGATCCACTGGCGCTTCTGGAACGTCATCGAACACTTGGTATCGGTGTTCACATACTTGGCACGGCTGGCTATCCCCAACGACTAGCTCATGATCCGAGTCCACCTGCCGTGTTGTTCTCAAACGGCGACATCTCAGCGCTCGATGCCCCGATGGTTGCAATCGTTGGTACGAGAAACGCCACGCGCCTCGGATGCGACACCGCAGCGCGCCTCGCTGGAGAACTGTCCATGGCAGGTGTTTCGGTTGCTTCAGGTCTGGCTCTTGGCATCGATGGAGCGGCCCACAGTGCTCTGGTCTGGGCCAACGCCAATGGCCAACCACCCGCTGCGCCACCGTCTGCTCCACACGACGGTCAGCTCGGCAATGGGGTCGACGAGGGGAGCGACGGCGGTCCCGGCGGCGGGCTTGCGAGCGGGATCGGTAGGCCGGTCGCTGTGGTGGCTGCTGGGCTCGATTGTCGCTACCCGCGGGCGCACCGCAGGTTGCATGACCAAATAGTTGAGCGGGGTGTGGTCCTTAGCGAGGTTCCCCTTGGAATGGGTCCGAGCAAATGGCGTTTCCCTGCTCGAAACCGGATACTGGCCGGACTCGCCGACGCGCTGGTGGTGGTTGAGAGTCGATCATCGGGTGGCTCGATGTTGACGGTTGCAGAAGCGCTGCGGCGAGATCGCCCGATACTTGCGGTGCCCGGACACCCAACTTCGCCCTCGTCTGCTGGAACCCTTGACCTGATCTGCGACGGAGCCACACCGCTTCGCGATGTAGAAGATGTACTCGTCGCGATTGGAATGGGTGGCTCAAGTAGCAGGCCTCTTCATGAACGATCCTCAAGCGATGGTGAGGACCTGCTCGGCGAGTCACAAGATGAGGTGGCATCAGAGTTGCTCGGCGTACTCGCCGCTGGAGCACTCACCCTTTCAGAGGTACTGAGTCGGGTTGACTCGGATCGGGGTCTAGTGGCACAAGCACTGCTGGAGCTCGAACTCAGCGGGAAAATCGTTGCAACTGGAAGCTGGTACGAGCTTTCTACAGGTGCTGCGAGGGCCTCGAGCAGAGGTGCTCGGCGATGATGGCGACACAAGTCGTAGCAGAGGGCCTTCGTTGGCCATTACGGTTGAGGCGTGATGTGGGAGCCAGAGGAGTTCGAGCAGTCCCTGACTGCGTGCTCGCGCTCTACCCGTCACGCCTATCGAAGCGATCTCTCGGACTTCATTTCCTGGGCAGATCGTTGCTCAATAGGTGGCCCCGCAGAAGTGAACCGTCGAACTCTGCGCCGCTACCTGGTGGAGCTTGGCGAACGTCCACGACGCCCGGCGGGTCCTCGCACCATTGCTCGTCGGCTTTCCACCCTGCGTCGCTACTTCGCGTGGCAGGTCAAGACGGGAAGAATTGGGGTGGACCCAACCGTTGGTCTGCATTCACCAAAGCCAAGCGGCAAGCTTCCAAAGGTCCTCCAGGACGAGCAACTCCGTACATTGTTGGACGAACCCTCCGTTCGCGCCTCGCTCGCGGGCGCAAACGTAGATGGCAGCAACCAAGCGCTCGACCCGCTTCAGCGAGCCAGGTTTCTTCGCGATCAGGCCTGCGTGGAACTGCTCTATGGCAGTGGGCTACGGGTGTCGGAGTTGTGTGGATTGAGAATCAGCGATCTCGATCTCGAAGCCGGGCTCGTCACGGTCTGGGGCAAAGGCGCCAAACAAAGAACCGTGCCGATGAGTCAACCCTCAGTGGACGCAATGGCAGAGTTCTTGCGCGAAGGTCGAGGTTTGCTCGGTGGAGATGGCCAGATCGGAGATCTGGTTTTTGCCAACATGCGTTCCAAGCCGCTTACCCCTCGCGATGTGAGGCGGATACTGGATCGCCGATCGTTGGAACCCACCCACCCTCACGCGCTGCGCCACACCTTTGCTACTCATCTCCTGGATGGCGATGCAGATCTTCGCAGCGTGCAGGAACTGCTTGGCCACGAAGATCTGGCCACTACCCAGATCTATACCCATGTGAGCCGCGAGAGACTTCGCGACGTGTTCGATCGGACCCATCCCCGTGCCTAGGCAGCCTATGGGGTGGCCCGTGGCCCGAGCTGGGGAGGAGATGGCGTGACTCTGGATCCCGTGATCGAACTGTGGGCTGCGTATCGACGCGACCCGCAACGCCCCACCCGAGATCCACTGATCGTTCATTACTCGCCACTTGTGAAGTATGTGGCTGGACGCGTAGCGGTTGGTCTGCCCCAAAACGTCGAGCAAGCAGACCTGGTGAGCTACGGCATCTTCGGGCTCATCGACGCCATCGAGAAGTTCGATCCTGCTCGAGGGTTCAAGTTCGAGACCTACGCCATTTCCAGAATTCGCGGTGCGATACTCGACGAGCTGAGATCCATGGACTGGGTTCCGAGGTCGGTGAGGGCCAAGGGTCGAGCGGTGGAGCGAGCATTCTCGAAGCTCGAAGCGGAACTCAAACGATCCCCAACAGATGCAGAACTTGCCGAAGAGTTGGATATGACAGACCAACAACTTCGACAGGTGCTTGGCCAACTCTCGTTGACCGGTGTTGCTGCTCTGGACGAAATGTTGGGCGATCGAAACGACGCCAACACACTCGGAGACACCCTCGCGGACACCAACGATGGCCCGGGGCAGCTGTTCGAACGCAGCGAACTCAGCGACCAGTTGGCCAGCGCCATAGGGCGAATGCCAGAACGAGAGAAGCTGGTGCTTGGGCTCTACTACTTCGAGAACCTCACGCTCGCCCAGATCGGCGAAGTGCTTGGGGTGACCGAGAGCCGCGTGAGCCAGATTCATACCAAAGCAGTGCTACAGCTACGAAGCAGGCTCCAAGCCGCAGAACGAGAGCACGCCTGAAACAACCAGGTCTGGTTCTGGCAGCTCACTCAGGACCGGTGGTTGAACGATGAGACGGCTCGCTGATGCACCTGCTCGCATCCTGCTCTGGACCATCGTGGTGGCCACAGTGCTCACCGCTTCACTAGCCCCATCACTCGCCACGTCACCAGCCAGCGCAACGCCGCCCCTTGGTTCGTCGGGGCGGGAGGTGTTTCGCCCACCAACTTCGGGTGTGGTCATAGACCCATTTCGCCCTCCTCCCAAACCGTGGCTGAGCGGCAACCGGGGTATCGAGTACGCAACTGAGCCCGGTTCGCCGCTCATAGCAATAGGGACAGGAACCGTAAGTTTTGCCGGTCAGGTCGCCGGGCGGCTGGTGGTGTCGATAACCCACCAAGGTGGACTTCGGTCCTCGCTCACCGGTGTTGGACAGATCAAGGTGCAACCAGGAGAGTCCGTTCGTGGCGGCCAAGTTGTTGGTGAGGCGTTGGACACCGTTCATCTAGGAGTGCGCAGAGGAGACACCTATATAGACCCAGCGTCGCTGTGGGGTAGGGACGTGAGTGCTGGTCGGGCCTATCTGGTAGCTCTCGATGACGAGCCAGACGACTCAGACAACTCAGACGGATCAGACCCGCCAGATCTTCGAGTCGCTACGTCCTCTGGGAGCCTCGGCGATGGTGCTCCAAACCGCCTGAACCGTCACGATCAGGGCGCCCCTTTGGCCGTAAAGGACCTCCTCGCTACAATCGTCTCTCGGTTCACTGTCTGGTGAGCCGCGTCCTAACCTGCCCGGACCCCACCAACGGTCGTTGCCGATTCATCGGCGGCGCGAGGGAATGGGTATCGCCAACCGTTGGAGAGGAGCCATGCGATGACGGAACCCGTCGTGACCATGAAGCAATTGCTAGAGGCCAGAGTTCACTTCGGCCACCAGACCCGCCGCTGGAACCCGAAGATGAAGCGTTTC
>JAGQSI010000103.1 GCA_020439605.1 Acidimicrobiales bacterium
GCAACCGCAGCGACCTCCTCGAGCAGCTCGCCCAGCTCGACGACCTGCTCGACCAGGCGGCGGCCGGCGGCGGGCCCGAGCGCACCGAGCGCCTCCGCAGCCGCGGCAAGCTCCCGATCCGCGAACGCATCGCCGCGGTGCTCGACCCCGACTCGCCGTTCCTCGAGATCTCACCCGTCGCCGCCTACGACAGCGACTACACGATCGGCGGCGGCATGGTCGTGGGCGTCGGCGTCATCGCCGGCACCGAGTGCGTGATCATGGGCAACGACCCCACCGTCCTGGCCGGCGCGCTGACGCCCTACGCCGCCAAGAAGTGGATGCGGGCGCTCGAGATCGCCCGCAACAACCGGTTGCCCTACGTGAGCTTCGTGGAGTCGGCCGGCGCCGACCTGCGCATGGGCGGCGGGGGTGGCGGCCCCAAGATCCAGACCACCCACTTCGCCGAGACCGGCCGCTTCTTCTACGAGATGATCGAGCTGTCCAAGCTGCGCATCCCGACGGTGTGCGTGGTCTTTGGCTCATCCACTGCCGGCGGCGCATACCAACCGGGCCTGTCGGACTACACAATCGTGGTCCAGGACCAATCCAAGATCTTCCTTGCCGGACCACCGTTGGTGAAGATGGCCACCGGCGAAGACAGCGACGACGAGACTCTTGGTGGTGCTGAGATGCACGCCACGGTGTCTGGCACAGGTGACTACTTCGCCATCGACGAGATGGACGCCATCCGCCAATGCCGAGAAGTCGTGTCCCATCTCAACTGGCGCAAGGAAGGCCCCGCTGCAGCCTTCGAGGTGCAAGAACCGATCCATGACCCCGAGGAACTTCTGGGTCTGGTCAGCCGTGATCTGAGGTCGCCAGTAGATGTCCGAGACGTGATCGCCAGAACCGTCGACGGCTCCCGCTTCGAAGAATTCAAGGCGAGATATGGTCCGACCATGGTGTGTGGGTGGGCAACCATTCACGGCCACGAGGTCGGGATCTTGGGCAACAACGGGGTCATCTATCCCGAGGCGGCTCAAAAAGCGGCCCACTTCATCCAGCTCTGCAATCAGATCGACGTGCCGCTCGTGTTTCTGCAGAACATCACCGGCTACATGGTTGGCAAGGACTTCGAGGCAGACGGGATCATCAAAAAGGGAAGCCAGATGATCAACGCGGTGACCAATAGCACCGTGCCTCACCTGACCGTGATCATCGGGGCGAGCTACGGCGCCGGAACCTACGGGATGAGCGGCCGAGCCTTCGGCAACCGCTTCACCTTCTTGTGGCCCACAGCCAAGATTGCAGTCATGGGGCCAAAGCAGATTGCCGGCGTCATGTCCATCGTGCGACGCGGTCAAGCAGCACGCAAAGGCGAAGAATTTGACGAAGCCCAAGACGCCGAGATCGTGGCGATGGTAGAGGCGATGCAAGAAGAAGGCTCGCTGGCGCTACGAGCTTCGGGTGCGATAAGCGACGACGGAATCATCGATCCCCGAGACACCCGCACCGTGCTGGGAATGTGCCTGTCGGTAGTGAAGAACCGTGAAGTGCAGGGCGCCGAGGGATACGGAGTGTTCCGACTGTGAACGACCAAACGATTCAGTTGCGCCCCATCACCACGCTGCTCGTTGCCAATCGTGGTGAGATCGCCAGGCGAGTGTTTAGAACTGCCCACGAGATGGGTATGCGGACCGTGGCAGTGTTCGTCGATGCCGACAGTGATGCCCCGTTCGTGAGAGATGCCGATCAGGCTGTTCGCCTCACCGGCGGCTACCTCAATGGCGAGGAGATTCTTGAAGTAGCGCGCTCGGTTGGGGCAGATGCCATCCATCCCGGATACGGCTTCCTGTCCGAGAACGCCGCTTTCGCCCGCGCCGTGAGCGACGCCGGTCTCATCTGGGTGGGCCCGACGCCTGAGGTGATCGCGTCGATGGGCGACAAGCTCGCGGCAAAGCGAGCCGCTCGTGATGCTGGGGTGCCGACGCTTCCCTCCAGCGAAGACGTTGGCGACGCAGGCTCGGTCGGGTTCCCCCTGCTGGTCAAAGCAGCGGCAGGTGGGGGCGGCAAGGGTATGCGCATCGTGGCTACCGCCGAAGATCTCGAAGAAGGCGTGGCCGCTGCCCGCCGTGAAGCCCTGAGCGGCTTCGGCGACGACACGGTGTTCCTCGAGCGATATGTAGCTCGCTCACGCCACGTGGAGGTGCAGGTCCTAGGTGATTCGCACGGCAACGTTGTGCACCTCGGCGAGCGGGAATGCTCCATTCAGCGCAGACATCAAAAGATCATCGAAGAGTCGCCATCGCCAGTGGTCGAGGTGGCCGGGACCAGAGAAGCGATCACCTCTGCTGCGGTATCGCTGTGTAGCTCCATCGGCTACACCTCGACGGGCACCGTGGAATTCCTGGTGGACGATGACACCCACGAGTTCTACTTCTTGGAGGTAAACACTCGACTCCAGGTGGAACATCCCGTTACCGAGATGGTCACCGGCGTGGATCTCGTACGAGAGCAACTCCGGGTAGCCAGCGGACTAGAGATCTCGCCTGAAGCGGCGTCGGTGGCCGGTGCCGGGCTGAACGGAGTGGCGATCGAGGCACGGCTCTATGCCGAAGACCCAGCCAATGACTTCCTTCCCGCCACCGGCACCATTGCAGCGTTCGAACCTGCGAGCCAGCCAGCACTTCGCTGGGACAGCGGCGTGGAAACCGGCTCTGTGGTTGGCGTGCATTTCGACCCGATGTTGGCAAAGGTCATCGCTCACGCCCCTACAAGAGAAGAGGCCGCTGCAAAGCTGGCGCTCGGCTTGGAACGACTGCACCTCGGCGGGGTGGTAACCAATCGAGACCTGCTTGCATCGATCCTTCGGCACTCATCGTTCGTTGCGGGCGACACCACCACAGACTTCATCGAGAGGACCAAACCTCGGCTCGCGGTCACCCCTGATATCGAAGGGTTGGAACGCCTTGGCCCGGTGGCGGCTTTGTGGTTGCAAGGTCTGAATCGACTCAACGCAACCGTGCAGACAACCGTGCCAAGTGGGTGGCGCAACGCCAGGCTCCCAGCACAGCAAGTGACCTTGCGATGGGGAGATGTAGAACACAGCGTCACCTACCGTGCTCAACGAGACGGGAGCTTCTTGGTAGGCGACTCCTCGCGTGCCGTGTTGCACACTTGGACACCAAATTCGATCGACGTGGAGATCGATGGACATCGTGCCAACGCTCTGGTCACTCTCGAGAAGGACCAACTGCACCTGAGCGTTGGCTCTACAACCGCCACGCTGATGATCGTTCCTCGCTTCTCGCCACCTGAGGTAGCTGGAGTCAGTGGAGGCTTTGTGGCTCCCATGCCAGGCACCGTGCTCGAGGTTCGAGTGGCCGCTGGCGAACCCGTCACCGCAGGGCAAACCCTCGTCGTGCTCGAAGCCATGAAGATGGAACACCACATGGCTGCCCCATCAGATGGAGTTGTGGCCGAGGTGCGAGTAGCCGGCGGCGACCAGGTTGAGAACGGGGCGCTGCTGCTCGTGTTCGAACCATCGGGCGACGGTGCCGGTGCCGGTGGCGAGAACCAGGGTGAGAACAATGGCTGACCCGATCCGCATCGCCAACTGTTCGGGCTTCTACGGAGACCGCATCTCGGCCGCTGGAGAGATGGTCGAAGGTGGGCCAATCGATGTCTTGAGCGGAGACTGGCTTGCAGAGTTGACCATGCTCATTCTCGCTCGAACCCGCATGAAACGCCCGGGGGGAGGGTACGCCAGAACATTCGTTACCCAGATGGAACAGGTCATGGGGACCTGTTTGGACAAGGGGATCAAGATCGTCTCCAATGCCGGGGGCCTCGACCCCGATGGCTGCGCCGAGGCCGTCTCCGAGCTGGCCGACAAACTCGGGTTGAACCCGAAGATTGCCTATGTCAACGGCGACGATCTCATGGGTCGCCTCGACGAACTAGCAGCAAGCGGCCACGGCGTGCGGTTCCTCGATAGCGGTGAACCGATAGAGAACACTGCGGCATTCCTGACCGCCAATGCGTACCTGGGTTGTTGGGGAATCGTCGAGGCGCTCAACTGCGGCGCCGACATAGTGGTTACCGGTCGAACCACAGATGCAGCCATTGTCTGTGGGCCAGCCGCGTGGCATCACGGTTGGGCACGAGACAACTGGGACGCACTGGCCGGCGCAGTTGTGGCAGGCCACGTCATCGAGTGCGGCACCCAGTCAACCGGCGGCAACTTCTCCTTCTTTACGGAACTCGACGGCTTGACCCGCACGGGGTTCCCGTGGGCAGAAATTGCAGCAGACGGTTCCTCGGTCATCGGCAAACACGATGGGACCGGCGGGGCAGTAAACATCGGTACCGTCACTTCGCAGTTGCTCTATGAGATTGCGTCCCCTGCCTACCTCGGCCCGGATGTGACTGCGCGATTCGACACGATCAACCTTGAGCAGATCGGCGAAGATCGGGTGCAGATCTCCTCGGTGCGAGGCCAAGCACCGCCGCCCACACTCAAGGTCTCCATGAACGAACTCGGTGGGTTCCGCACAGATCTCAGCGTTGGACTCACCGGGCTCGACATCGAGGCCAAAGCAGAACTGGTGGAGGAAGCGTTTTGGCAGTCGGTGGATATTGGCCCTGATGACCTCGATTCCGTTTCAACCCGATTGGTGAGGACAGACCGGGAGGATCCACCCTCCAACGAGCAGGCAGTGGCCTTCTGGCAAATAACTCTCAAGGACACAGATGAGCGCAAGGTGAAGGCCCCGTCTCGGGCAATCAACGAACTTGCCTTGGCCACGATCCCGGGAATGTTCGGTGGCCCGGGCATCTCCGTTGCTCGGCCCTTTGGCGTTCATCGCGGAGGGATGGTTGAAGCAGATCTGGTCCCTCAGTACGTGACGTTCCTGGACGGAAGACGAGTCGTGGTGGACTCGGCGTTTGCTGGTTTGGCCGGCGACAAATCTCCCAGCGAGGTGCCGGCCGAGGTTCCGGGCGATGCGTCGGTTGGCGATCTTCTGGCTGGTGTTGAGGTGCCTGAAGGGCCAACGCGTCGGGCTGCGCTCGGGGAAGTGTTCGGAGCCAGGTCAGGAGACAAGGGTGGCGACGCCAACCTCGGAGTCTTCGCCCGCTCACCTCAGGCTTACGCCTGGTTGGAGCAGTTCTTGACCACCCAACGGTTGAAGGAGCTTCTCCCCGAAGCCGCAGACCTTCAGGTCCAGAGATTTGATCTCCCCAATATCTGGTCTCTCAACTTCGTGATTCGTGGGCTCCTCCAAGAAGGGGTAGCTGCATCCACTCGTCAAGATGCGCAGGCCAAAGGGCTGGGCGAGTGGCTTCGCGCACGGGTGGTGGACATGCCCGAGTCGTTGCTGGACGGTCCACGAAGTTGGTGAGCACCATTATGGATCCCGCGCAAGGACACACGCCCGAGCCGAAGAACACTGCGAAGCCCGCCAAGACAGCGGAGCTCACCAACATTGCGAAGCCCGTCGACACTGCGAAGCCAGCCAAGACAGCGGGGCCAGCCAAGACAGCGGAACCCACAGAGCTACAGCGCCGGCTTCGCAACGTTCGAAGCCCACGGCCAATCCTCGGCCGCGACCAACTAGCAAACCTGACGCAACGTCAACGAGAACTGCTTGACGCACTGGGCCCCTTGTTCAGCGAGGGTTTCGCCGATATGACGATGGCTGATATTGCGTCACGTCTCGGATGCTCGCTGCGTACCCTCTACGGTCTGGCGCCAAGCCGAGATGAGCTGGTCCTGACAGTCCTGGACACGCACCTTTGGCACGTCGGGCGTTCAGCGATGGCTCGTCTCGATCCGAACGCAGAACCGCTCGACGCGCTGCGGGCCTATCTCGATGCAGCAACAGACGCGGTCCAAGGCGCCACCACGGCCTACGCCCGTGACCTGGGATCCATGGCATCGGCGCAGCGCCGCAACCAGGAACACGCAGACTACGTAGTGGCCATCAGCAAGACCCTTCTCGACTGGGCCGTTGAACGGGGCGATATCGAGCCGGTGGACACCGCTGCAGTTGCTCGAACCCTGGCCACGGTCGGAGCAGACTTCATTCGCCCCGAGGTAATGGCAACCTTGCATTCGACACCGAAGCAAGCTGCTGATGAACTCGTAGACATCATCCTGCGCGGTCTGACCAGCGCCACCAGAACAACGAACCGTCCAGTTAGGAGAAAACGATGAAGGCTGCAGAAGTACTTGCAGATCTACTAAACGAACAACAGGCGCTAGATGATGTAGTGGCCACGCTCAACGATGAACAGCTCCGATTCCAGACCCCTTCGCCGAGATGGACCATCGCAGACCAACTGGCTCACCTGACCTATTTCGATCGAAATGCAGCGCTTGCCATAACGGACCCAGAGGCATTCCAGGAGAGTATTCGCGACCTCCTTGAAGCGGCTGGAGGCGGGGACGAAGGGATGGACCAGTTTGTGCTCGGGGAGTGGCGAAACCTTGCAGCTACTGATCTGATCTCGCAGTGGAGAATTGGAAGAGAAGAGCTCGCGGCCGCAGCCCAGACCTTGACCGACAGTGACAGGATCAGTTGGTACGGCCCCTCGATGTCTGCCAAGTCCTTCCTAACTGCTCGGCTGATGGAATGTTGGGCGCACGGCCAGGACATCGTGGACACCTTGGTTGAAAACGGGGTAGAAGCCGTCCGAACCCCAACAGTACGACTCGCCCACATCGCCCGACTCGGCTATCTCACCCGGGACTGGTCCTACCTGAACCGTTCGATGACCCCACCCGAGGGCGATGTAGCGGTGGAACTCATAGCGCCTTCGCCCAGCAGCGATATCTGGCGTTACGGCGAGTCCGACACAGATCGAGTCAGCGGACCTGCCGAGGATTTCTGCCTGGTGGTCACCCAGCGCCGCCACGTCGGCGACACCAAC
>JAGQSI010000104.1 GCA_020439605.1 Acidimicrobiales bacterium
CTGTGTCACCAACTGTGCATAGATGCCGGGGGTTATCCGAGTCCGCTCGGATACGGGATAGACCCGATATTTCCGAAGTCGGTCTGCACTTCTGTCAATGAGGTCATATGCCACGGGATCCCGGATTCACGGGCCCTGCGAGATGGAGACATCGTCAACCTCGACGTCACGCTGTTTCGAGAAGGGGTCCATGGCGACACCAACGCCACATGGGTCGTTGGGACCGCAGATCCGGAATCTGTGAGGCTCATCGAGGTAACTAAACAAGCCACGCTCAAAGGAATCATGGCGGTTCGCGCCGGTAGACCTATCTCCGACATTGGTCGAGCCATACAGACCCATGCCGAAGCTGCTGGTTTCAGTGTGGTGCGTGATTTCGTAGGTCATGGGGTGGGTAAGGAGTTCCACACGCCACCGGAGGTCCTCCACTACTACCGCCGAGAAAACAACACGATCATGGAACCCGGCATGACCTTCACGATCGAACCAATGATCGCGGTTGGAGCATTCCAACAAAGGGTGTGGAGCGACGGATGGACGGCTGTGACCGTGGATGGGAAAAGGACCGCCCAGTTCGAACACACCATGGTTGTTACCGACAACGGGGCGGAACTGCTTACGTTGCATCCTGATGGTCAATGGTCCGGCGACGGTGGCGACCCCCGAGGATGACCTTGCAGGGCGGACTACTAATGGTTTTGCACCTAGGTGCCGACTGATAATCAATCAGGAGGCCATCGCCAGATGACCATGAGTTCGAGCGAAAGTGAAGGCGGCCCCTTGGGCGGGAGCGATGTCTTCCAGCTCGCGTTCGAACACGCCCCGATCGGCATTGTGGTTGTGACCGTTGAGGGCGAGATCAGATGGGCCAACCGAGCGGTTTCGGAGATTCTCCGGCGTTCTCGGGATTCTCTAGCAGGGATGGACTGGCAGGAAATCGTCCATGCGGATGACATCGATCTGGACCGCTTGGACCTGGAGAAGGCGATGGTCCTCGGCGGGTCCTCCTACACCATTGAACGTCGTTGTCTGCGAGGAGACGGCACTGTCGTACCAACACAGCTAGATGTGTCGGTTCTGATGGGCAAGGACGGCACAGCGGACGCATTGGTGGCTCATGTCCAAGACATCACCGATAGATACGACACATTGGCGCAATTGGCGGCGGCTCACGACGAGGTGGTCGCAACCCAGAAGCGTTCTGCTGCACTGGTAGAACGTTCCAGCGACATCATCTGCATCATCGACGTCCATGGGATGATCACCTATCACAGCCCCGCCGCTGAGCGGTTGTTGGGCTGGCCGGCTGGGATTGTGGACTTCCCTTTTGTGGACATTGTTCATCCGGCTGATCGCTCAATGCTCGTCAACGAGTTCCGTGCGCTGCTACGTGAACCATCGAACACGGCCACCGCCGAAGCACGCATCATCGCTGCATCGGGGGATTGGCGTCACGTCGAAATCGTTGCAACCAACCGTATTGCTGATCCTGCAGTAAGCGGCGTGGTGGCAAATGTTCGAGATGTGAGCGATCGTGTTGAGGCCGCGGCACGGATCACCTGGCAGGCCTTTCACGATCCACTGACCGGTCTTCCCAACCGGGCGTTGTTGACAGATCGCCTCACAATGGCAACCGAACGAGCTGGTCGTATGGGCACGCGTTGCGCGTTGTTGTTCATAGACCTGGATCGTTTCAAGGTGATCAATGATTCGCTGGGACATGAAACCGGAGATCAGCTCCTAGTAGAGGTGGCGCGTCGGCTGACCACCACCGTTCGAAGTTCGGACACGGTTGCTCGCCTTGGCGGTGATGAGTTCGTGGTTCTGGTTGAAGGCAGTCGGGACGACGAGGTTCTTGCCTTGGCAGACCGGCTTTCGCGGGTGATCGCAACTCCTATTGAGCTGCCTCACGGCACTGTCAATACCACTACCTCGATTGGAATTGCCTTTGCCTCGGATCAGATAGGCGGCTCCAACCTCCTTCGCGACGCGGACACTGCCTTGTACCGAGCTAAGGAGAAGGGCAGAAACCGGTTCCACGTGTTCACAGACTCGCTTCGAGCGGCTGCGCTGCGACGAGCGGAGGTGGACCGGGGACTGCGCTCCGCTCTTGGTGATGAGCGTCTTCGCATCCATGTGCAACCAATTGTTGATCTCGCGACCGGCGAGTCCGCCTGGGTTGAGGCATTGGTTCGGTTCGAGGATGACAACGCCAACCTGGAGCTGCCAGGTGAGTATCTAGAGGTGGCGGAGGAATCTGGCCTTATCGTGCAGGTGGGCCAGGTTGTTGTGGATCTGGCATGTGAAGCAATGGCTAGATGGCGTAGAGACCTTGGCGAAAGGGCGCCCCGGCGGGTGGCTGTGAACGTATCCGCACGAGAACTGGCATCTCCGGGTTTTCTTCCCTTCTTGTTGTCGGTGTTGTCGCGTCACGAACTCGATCCGAGCTCGCTCGCCCTTGAGTTCACGGAGTCCACGGTTATCGGGGCGGATCGACACACCCTCAGAGCGGTTTCACGGCTCAAAGACCTTGGGGTGTCGATGTCTGTTGATGACTTCGGTACCGGCTATTCGAGCCTCGCTTACCTGAAGCGATTCCCGATCAACACCGTAAAACTGGATCGCACGTTTGTTGCCGGCCTCGGCACGGATCAAAGCGACGCCGAAATTGTTAGAGCAGTGGTTTCATTAGGGGATGCGCTGGCGTTAGCGGTTGTGGCCGAAGGCATAGAGACAGCGGCACAGCTACAGGTACTCCAGGAATTTGGCTGCACCTACGGGCAAGGTTTTTTGTTGGGCACACCTATAGCACCTGAGTTCTTCGACCCTGACGTAGCTTCGAAGGTGATCGCCGACACCAAGGCCGGCTGGGCGGTTTCTTAACTCAAAGCTGTGTACTGGCCGTGAGAGTTGGAGATGGGTGCCGTTGAGGTCGTAGGGTCGCCGGCCATGACCAACCGGACCTTCATCATGTGTAAACCCGATGCTGTTGAGCGCGGGCTAGTAGGCGAGATCATTGCTCGATTCGAGCGCAAAGGCCTGACCCTGGCTGCTTTGGAACTACGCACCGCGGATCGTGCGCTAGCCGAGGCCCACTATGCAGAGCATGCCGATAAGCCATTCTTTGGTGAATTGGTGGACTTCTTGACCCGCTCACCAGTGGTGGCGATGATCGTTGAGGGACCAGCGGACAACACCTGGGAGCTAGGTCGAGTCATCATTGGTAAGACTCAGGTTGTGGAGGCCCAGCCGGGCTCCATTCGCGGCGACCTTGCTACCACCACCAACGAGAACCTGGTGCACGGTTCCGATGGTCCCGAGTCGGCCGAGCGCGAGATCGGACTCTGGTTCCCGGGGCGTTGATCTCGAGGTCACCCTCCACTAGAGCTTGGCTGTCAGGCTGTAGTTGAGGGTGACCATCCACCTGATTGGGATAGCGGTCTGCTAGGCGGATGGTTGCAATTGGGTAACGGCGGCTAGGCTTGTGGCCGACTTGTACTTGTTCCATGTTCGCCAGCCCTTTGGAGGGCCGTCACATGTCTGCTGACAATCCGCTCTCCTCGATCATGGGCCGTGACATGGCCGTTGACCTTGGCACGGCCAACACCCTTGTTTACGTGCGTGGCCGCGGCATTGTTCTGAACGAACCGTCTGTAGTGGCAGTAAATGTCAAGGACGGGCGCCCGCTAGCTGTTGGTCTTGAGGCCAAGCGGATGATTGGCCGTACTCCTGCGCACATCCAGGCCATTCGTCCCCTCAAAGACGGTGTGATCGCGGATTTCGAGATCTGCGAGAAGATGCTTCGGTACTTCATCCACCGGGTACATCAGCGCAGGTGGGTGAAACCCCGGATGGTGATCTGTGTCCCATCTGGCATTACCGGTGTCGAGCAAAGAGCGGTGCAAGAAGCAGCGGAATATGCCGGTGCTCGCAAACCGGCCTACATCATCGAAGAACCAATGGCTGCTGCAATTGGCGCCGGTCTTCCTGTGCAGGAGCCCACAGGAAACATGATCGTGGACATCGGCGGCGGCACCACAGAGGTGGCAGTTATTTCGCTTGGTGGAATCGTTTCCAGCCAGTCGGTGCGTGTGGGCGGCGACGAGTTGGACGATGCAATCATCCAGTACATCAAGAAGGAATACAGCCTCGCCCTTGGTGAACGCACCGCTGAAGAAGTGAAGATCGCTCTCGGCTCGGCGTGGCCGCTTCAAGAAGAACTCCATGCAGAGCTCCGAGGCCGAGATCTAGTCACTGGGCTTCCCAAGACGATCGTCACCACCACAGAGGAAATTCGCGAGGCCATCGAGGAACCAGTGGCTGCGATCTGCGATGCGGTGAAGGTGACCTTGGACAAGACCCCACCAGAGCTAGCCGCAGACATCATGGAACAGGGCATTGTTCTCGCCGGTGGAGGCGCCTTGTTACATGGCCTTGATGCCCGCTTGTCTCAAGAGACCGGGATGCCGATCATCATTGCGGACAATCCGCTTGATTGTGTGGCGATCGGTTCTGGACAATCCCTTGAAGAGTTCGATGCTCTAAAGGGTGTTCTTTTTTCGACCAACCTCCAGAACTAGCCCTCAGCGTCTCGGACAGTGACCTTCCCTCGTCACAACTCACGAAATCCGCGTTCGCGTGCAACTGTTGCTCTGCTTATTCTCACAGCGCTGACGCTTCTGGTTCTAGACCTTCCTGGAACAGGACCTCTGGATCCCGTGAGAAACGCTTTCGGAGCTGCGTTCCGGCCTATTCGCGCCGCGGGAAATGCAGTGTTCGAACCGCTTTCCAACGGCTGGAAAGGTGCGTTTGGATATGACGATGTAAGAGATGAAAACGATCGTCTCCGTGCCCAGCTAGAGGAGCAGAAGGGTCTTGAAGCAGAGATTTCACGACTGCGAGCAGATAATCAGCAGCTACGAAAGCTGAACGGCATCACGGTCGAAGGGGTGCCTTCCAAGGCAGCGAAAGTGATCGGCGGGCCGCTTTCGAGCTTCGAACAGGTTGTAAGGGTGGATGCAGGATCTTCCAGCAAGATCAAAGTTGGTATGGCGGTGGTGACCGGTGGAGGAGTTCTCGGGCGAGTGTCTAGAACCACCCGCAGCACCTCAACGGTTGATCTGATCACCAAGCCCGGTATCAAGATCGGGATATCAACCAAAGATGGCTTTCGAGGTTTGGTTCAAGGTCAGGGGCCAGATTCGCCTTTGCTGCTTACCCTCGAAAGCGATGAAGTCGAGATCAAAGAGGGAGCCTGGATCTATACCTCTGGAATAGACCGTTCGGCGTTCCCCGGCGATCTGCCAATTGGGAGGGTGTCAAAGATCTCCAAGGGATCAGAAGCGGTGGGTGCACGGATAGAGGTTGAACCGTCGGCAGATCTCACCTCGCGATATGTGCGAGTGATACTGAAAGAGCCTCCATCGTGAGCGCTCCCCGAGTGGCCGCTGTGGTGATCTGTGCGCTCACCGTTCAGGTCACGTTGTTGGCAAGGTTCTCGTTCGAAGGTGCGAGGCCAGATCTGATGGTTCTGGTTGCGGTGCTCGCCGGCTATATCGGTGGTCCCAACCGTGGCGCAATTGTCGGCTTTAGCGCAGGTGTTGTCTTCGACATCTTGTTATCTACGCCTATGGGTCTCTCAGCGTTGATCTACACGCTGCTCGGCTATGGCATCGGCTCGATCTCAAGTGGAATGGTTCGTTCGTCTCGAATAGCTCCCGTGCTTGTGGCCGTTGCAGGTAGCGCTATTGGTGTTGTCGGTTTCGCTGTTGCTGGAGAGGTTCTAGGTGAGGCGACCCTCAAAGGGCCCAACCTCGCAGCTATCGTCGTCTATGTAGCGACGATCAATGCTGTGGCAGCTCCTTTGATGATGAAGGCGTTGTCATGGGCGATGTCGTCAGATAACGACCAACGCTCCACGTATGCCTTCAGATGAGTTCTGACTCCAGCCACCGCCTTGGGCTTCTAGCCGTTACCGCCATCTCCTTGTTTGGCGCGTTGGTGGCGCGGCTGTGGTTCTTGCAGATCGTTGAGGGAGAGACCTTCACGCTTCAGGCCGAAGGTAACGCGACTCAAGAAACCATCACTCCAGCACCCAGGGGAACGATCTATGACCGCAACGGCGTGGCATTGGTGCGTAATCGACAGTCGATAGTCGTAGGTATCGACCGCGAGGAGTTCAAGGAACTCTCAGAAGGTCGCCAACGTGGACTGTTGCAGCGGCTTTCGCTGGCTTTGTCGATGGGGCGAGCGGTGCCCGACCAGGTGAGTGTGGAGCAGATCCGAGCCAAGCTGAGCGACACTCGCTTCTCGAAGTTCAGGCCAGTTCCCATCGCAGAGGACATTTCCATAGAGGACGAGATCTTCCTTTCGGAACAGCAATGGCGGTTCCCATCGGTAGTTGTGGAACGCACAACCGTCAGGGAGTATCCGTTCGGACAGCTCGCGGCTCACGTTCTGGGATATGTGGGCGCATTGAGCGATTCCCAGTGGAGCGAGCTCAAGGAGAACAATGACTCGGCCAAGCCCTATATCCAAACCGACGAGATAGGTAAGGCCGGGGTGGAGGCCACCTACGAGAAATACCTGCGGGGCACCCCCGGCAAACGTGTCTACGAGGTGGACCGGGCTGGCAACGTGGTCCGCGAGGTTCTCTCCAAGCGTGTGGAACCCCAGGTAGGCAATGACATCTATCTCTCCATAGATGCTCGGGCCCAATACAAGGCGGAAGAGGCGTTGGCCGGGCAGTTGGTCAATTCGTTCATGGGCAGAGATGGAGCCGAAGCGGCTTCGATGGTGCTACTCGATCAAGGCACCGGCCAGCTCAGGGCAAT
>JAGQSI010000105.1 GCA_020439605.1 Acidimicrobiales bacterium
TAACAATCACCGAACTCACTGACTCAGTAGATGGTGGTTTCCCCAGCGATATCACCGAACTCAGCGACACGATAACTGCTACCAATTGTGATGACGTCTTGGGTAGCACCCTTCCTGTCGGCGGATCCAGCACCTGCTCATTCACCGCCATTGTTTCTGGGCCCGGCAACACCACCGTCACCGACGTGGTAACAGCAAGAGCTGAAGACGCCGATGGCAACGAAGCCACCGCCCAAGACGATGCAGCCGTAAACATCGTTGGAGTACTGCCAGAGATCGCAGTAACCAAGACACCTTCGGTTAACTCGATCATGGAGCCCGGCGGCCCGGTCACCTACACGGTCGCGGTCACCAACACCGGGGTAGAACCAGTGACCCTCGATACCTTCACCGACACGATGGAGAGCGATCCACCAGTTGACATCACCGTTGTGGATGGTCCAATCACCGCCACGGACTGCAACACATTGGTAGGGGTAACGATCGATGTGGACGAGACCGTCTCGTGCACCTACACCTACATGCACCACGGCCACGTCAACCAGTTCGAGGACGGCTACATCAACGACACCGTGACCGTCACCGGCCACGATGACGACGGCACCGTCACCGCAACTGCAGATGCCAAGGTCGCGCTCCTTGATGCTCCTCCGGTGATCACTGTCACCAAGTCCGCCAACCCGACCTCGGTTCCAGAAACCGCACCGGGCCAAACCCGTGAGATCACCTTCACGGTCAACGTCACCAACCTCTCGGTTGAGGACGTGACCATCACCTCACTCGTGGACTCGGTTGAGGGTGGACCGGCAGTTCCCATCGGCGGTACCTGCGCTGCGCTCATCGGCACTGTGCTCGTACCCGAGCAAACGGTTTCTTGCACCTTCACCGGACTCGTCGCCGGTGATTTCGGAGACGTGGTTCATGACACCGTCACGGCAACCGCGGTCGATGACGAACAGAACACAGCCAAGGACTCCGATGATGCCGAGGTGAGCTTCACCGATGTTGCCTCCTCGATAGAGGTCACCAAGACGGCCAACCCAACGGTTATGAACGAGAACGGTGGCCCTGTCACCTACTCCGTAGTGATTCGCAACACCTCACCCATCGACAGGTTGAAGATCGCGACAATCACCGACCAGATCGGTGACAACCCGCCCTTCGCACTGAACGGTGAATGTGGTGCGCTTGTTGGCTTCGAACTGGCACCCGGTGAACAGATTGGATGTTCCTTCACCCTCCCGGTAACGGGCAACGCGGGGACAGTTGTGACCGACATAGTCAAGGTCACCGCAACCGATGACGACGGAGGTCGCGTCTCAGACGATGACGATGCCACCGTCACCATTGTTGATCTGCCCTCCAAGCTCACCGTCACCAAGACCGCCGAAGTTGACACAGTGGACGAACCGGGCGGTCCGGTCACCTACCGAGTGATGATCTCCAATGATTCAGAGGTTGATCTGATAACCATCGACTCAATTGTTGACTCAGTTGATGGCGCACCAGCACAGCCAGTCACCTCGCCATCTTGTGTGGCGTTGCTCGGCACGATCTTGGCGCCCGGGGACTCAACCTCATGCACCTTCGAGATGACCGTCACCGGCAACGCTGGCGACGAGGTCCACGATGTTGTGACTGTGTACGGCACCGATGACGACGGAAATCCGGTCTCGGACGAGGACCCTGAAGTAGTGGACATTGTCGATGTAGCGCCAACGGGCACCGTCACCAAGACCGCTTCGCCAAGCACCCTGCCCGAAACCGGTGGCACCGTTACCTTCACAGTCATCGCGACCAACACCTCCCCGGATGAGTCCGTCACAGTCACTGCTCTCACAGATGAAATCGGTGGCGTGACCTATGACATCACCTCACCCAACGGGCCCATCACCGCCACCACTTGTGTGCTCGGCACGGTTCTGGCCCCCGCAGAGTCCTACTCCTGCGAGTTCGATGTGGCGATCCCGGCGGGCAACGCTGGCGATGTCGTCTCAGACATCGTGAGAGTCACCCTCACCGATGACGAAGGCAACCCTGTCACCCCGTCAGACCCTGAAGAAGTGATCCTCACAGACGTAGCTCCAAGCATCGAGGTAACCAAGGACAACACCCCGGATACGTTGCCGGCACCAGGTGGTCCCGTGAAGTTCGAGGTCACGGTCACCAATACTTCCGAAGAAGCGGTCACGCTCACCTCGCTGACCGATTCGGTTGAAGGGGCTCCACCAGTGGACATCACCACGGTGGCCGGTTCGATATCGGCAACTACCTGTGAACTCGGTATCGAGATCGTCGCTGGAGACAGCTACTCCTGCTCATTCACCATGTTGGTCAGCAGCGATGAGCCAGCAGAGATCACCGATGTTGTTAGCGCATCTGCAATTGACGATGACGGCACCTCGGTGACCGATACAGACGATGCGCTCACCACCATCACTGGTTCTGCTGACCTGTCCATTGACAAGGAACTTCTCAGCAAGGGACTCGAACCCGGCAAGCAGGGCAGCTACAGGTTGACCGTCACCAACAATGGTCCTTCCACCGCTTTGAACCCAGTGGTTGTGGACACCCTGCCCAAGGGCGTTACCCCGCTAGAGGCCTCCGCAGAGGGCTGGGATTGTTCAGTGGCCGGGCAGATCACAACGTGTGAACGTGCTTCTTTGGCATCGGGTCAATCCTCGGTAATCACCCTCTCAGTACAGGTGGATGAGAGCGCCGCGGGACAGACCATCACCAACGTGGCCAAGGTTGGTTCCGACACCGAGGACCCGGACCCGAACAACAACCGTGATGAGGAAACCACCGAGGTTCCCCAAGCGCCTCCTTCAGACAACACCGAGGATCGTGAGCACCCCAGCGAAGAGGACCAGGGAATTCTTCCTGTGACCGGTAGCGATGTACTTCCCATCGTCGCCGCCGGCCTCGTGCTGGTTGCGATGGGTGGAGGCTTCATAGGACTACGCCGTCGTGTGCGGCCCATAAATCAATAGAGTCGACTGACCTCCAGCGAGGGCAGAATCTCTAGTCGTGGCGCGCTGGTTCACTTCTGATCTTCATCTGGGCCATCGCAACATCGCGCGCTATGAGAAGGGTCGAGCGCTCGCTGCTGGTATCGCACCTTTGGAGACCTCGGCCGATGATGCGACTCAGGCAAAGCTCGACACCTTCCTCATCGATCGATGGAACTCGCTGGTTCTGCCCACCGATGAGGTCTGGGTACTTGGAGATCTGTGCCTGGGACAACTGGATCGGACGCTCAACCAGATCTCTCGTTTGATGGGGCACATCATCCTGGTTCCCGGAAACCATGATCGTGTCTGGGCTGGTGACAAGCGCAGAAGCCTCTGGTTGGATCGCTATCTAGATGCTGGGGTGAGCGAGATCGTTGATGCGCCAGTCACCCTTGAGCTTGCCAATGCAGTGACTGTCGAGCTCAACCATTTCCCTTATGTCGGAGACTCACATGATGAGGACCGTTTTGAACCGTGGCGCCCCAAAGACACTGGTCGAGTGCTCTTGCACGGTCACGTTCATTCCCGTTGGAAACGTAACCACACAATGATCAATGTGGGGGTAGACGTCTGGGATCTTGCACCGGTGAGTGAGCCAGCTCTGGTGACACTTGTCGAGGAAGCAGTTACCGACGCTCGGGCATAGACCCGGCTGAAGATGGGTTGAAGACAGCAATGACTGCCCCACTTCCCCCGCTCTCCATCCTGGATCTGGCTCTGATCGGCAAAGGTCAAAGCGTTGGAGAAGCTCTCAACAACAGTGTTCGTATGGCTCAAGAAGCCGAACGTCTCGGCTACAGCCGTGTCTGGTACGCAGAACATCACAACATGTCGAGCATTGGGTCTTCGGCAACGTCGGTACTGATTGCCCACGTCGCGGCACATACATCCACCATTCGTCTGGGATCTGGCGGTGTGATGTTGCCCAACCACTCTCCTTTGGTGATCGCCGAGCAGTTCGGCACCCTCGCAGAGCTGCATCCCGGACGAATAGACCTGGGTTTGGGACGCGCTCCCGGTACTGACCAGGTCACGATGCGGGCCCTACGCAGAAACGGTCAAGAGGCCGACCATTTCCCTCAAGACGTTCAGGAACTCCAGGGATACCTGAGCGACGACACCCGGATATCTGGAGTAAACGCCACTCCGGGGCGAGGTACAAATGTCCCGATCTACATCCTTGGATCATCGTTGTTCGGTGCGTCACTAGCGGCCGCGTTTGGTCTACCGTTCGCGTTTGCGTCCCACTTTGCCCCCGACTCGCTTGAGTCCGCGCTCGATATCTACCGCGGCCGGTTCGAACCATCGGAGCAGTTGGCCCAGCCCTATGTGATTGCCGCCGCCAACGTCATAGCCGCCGATGACGAGCACGAAGCCCAGAGCCAGTTCACCGCGGTGAAACGGCAAAGGGCCAACCTGATGCTCGCAAAGGGTCGCCACATGAGCGATGAACAACTCGACGAGTTGCTGGCCTCACCACAGGGCCAATACTTCTTGAACATGATGCGCTACACCGCGGTGGGCACCACCAAGGTGGTCACCGATTATCTCGCGTCGTTCAGCGAGTTCACCGGAGCCGACGAGCTCATGGTTGTGCACGCGTCCCCCGGCTTCGCGGCTCGATTGAATTCGGTCGCGCTACTTGCCGAGGGTGCTCAACTGCAGGATCCTGCTCTGCACAGCGTTGGCTGACTCCACACAGGCGCTCGATGCACACAAGGTATGGATCTCATCTAGTTTCAGACTTGGGCCACAATCTGTCTACCGCGTCAAGATCTTGACCTCGATGTGCTCGAAAGGAACCTCACCCAAATGACACCGTCATCCAACAAGGCGCATCGCAGTAGAACATCCCTGCGAGCTCTTCTGGTTGCGCTACTTGGCGTCGGTGTCCTCTCAGCATGCCAACCAGAGCCAACCCCCCTGACTGTTGACCTAGTGGGAGATTCGATCACCATGCAGGCCCATTGGAACCGAGACAGCGAGTTTCGACGCGCCGGGGTTGGCCTCGCGTCCAAATACGACCTGGTGGTAGATGCTTGGCTCGGCAACAAGTTCCAAGATGTTCAAAAGGCTCAGAGCGCCCGAGTGTTCGATTCAAAACGACCGCGGCCGTCGGTACTGGTAATTGCTCTCGGCTTGAACAATGCAGATCCCTATTACGGCGGGGGTGGATGGACCAAAGAGGACGAAACCGCGTTCAAGAAGCTCCTCAACACTCCACACCCGTCCTCCTGCGTAGTTGTGGTTCTTCCCGCTGCGGGAAAAGGCGCACCACAGCAATACCGTGACCATGCTGTCTTTGCCAGTGCACGCATGAAGACCTTCGCCTCTCAACGCCCCCGAACCGTGATGGTGGATTGGGCACCCGTGATCAAGGCTCATCCTGAATATCTACGGGCTGACGGCAAACACCTGGCGGACAACAAACTGGCCAAGCCCGACCAAATGGCCAACCCCGTACCTGCTGATGCCTACGCATCGTTGATCTGGAGTGGCGTGGCGAAATGCCCACCCCCACCCTCCAAATAGGGCGGGTTCAAGTCCCCCCCCTCCGACACCACCTGACCAGGGCCAACGCCTTGGTCAGCGCAGTTTTCGGGAGTGGTCGAGAGTGTGATCGACACCCGGTCCCGTCATGACGAAACCCGGGAAGCGCTGTACGACCCTCGCTACATGCCGCGTGACCTGAGGGATGCTCACAACCACCTGGATCGGACCGTTGACAAGCTGTTCGCTCCTCGTCGGAAGCTAACGACCGAAGCGGAACGCCTCGCTCTCCTCTTGGAGCGTTACCAGGACATCGAGACAGCCGGGACCCTGTCCGGTCCCGTTCGACGGACGCGGAAGCGTGCAGCCACATAGCACTGAGCAACGGATCACACGACGAGCGCCGGGGCGAAGGCGCCATCGGTGAGGCCAACGCGGACTACTTCGACCCCCTCCTCGGTCTGACTGTCGACCTCGACCTGGGAACAGCGCGTTCGGGTTGGAACTGAACGACTCGTAGGCGAGATCAGAGTGGCTAGTCGCGCTCGACCTCCTCGATGTTGGTGTAGATCGCGCGCAGGTCGTACTCATTGGCGAGGGCGCCCCACGCGGCGTCGGCGGCCCACTCGGGATCGTCATAGGCGGGGTGCTCAGGCTCGGATCGTGGCAGATGGCATCGTCGAGGGGCTCGGCGATGCCTGGTTCGATCTTCACGACGGCGACCCGCACTTCGTGAGCGCGATCTGGTACGCCGAGTACGTCGGCGACGAGGAGGTCCTCACGGAGCCGGACACGTAGCCCGCCGATCGATCCTCAACACGCGAGCGTGGCTAGATCGTGCCGCGATGAGGTCATCCCAAGATGCCGACTCGCTCCGTTTAGGCGCTGCGCTTAACCGCTGGCTTCGAGGTGGTCGTGCGCCCCGATCCCTGGTGACCGATGAGTGAGGTGCGTCGGCGGCCGTGGACGACTGACACCTCGAGGCGGCCACCGAGTGCTGTGACGTACTGCTCGAGCACGTCGATGGTCACGTTCCGGGAACGCTCGATGGCGGCGATGCGTGGCTGGGACACGCCGATGCGCTTGGCGAGCTCGCGCTGGGACACGCCGGCCTTCTCGCGAAGAGCGGTGAGGCCAGCCGCGAGGCGCAGCTCATCCTCGATCTCGCGAACACGTTCCTCGGCGCCGGGCGCTTCGAGGACCTTCTTCTCCCACTGCTTGAGGCTCATAGTTTCTTCCCCTTGC
>JAGQSI010000106.1 GCA_020439605.1 Acidimicrobiales bacterium
TAGGTGAGTTGTGCGTTCGAGGCTCTGTCGGAAGCCTTCGAAAGGCCGTCTACAAGATCTGTGGGCATTCTCACGATCTCATCGATGACGGGAGAATCGTCTCCGAGGGTGATCTCCGAAAAGCCCACAGGCCCCGCGTCGCCGTAGCGCTTGGGGTTGTTGAGATTGTCTGCAAGAAGAGTGATCTCGACCCTCTTGACTTTGCGTTTGGCGAAGCGAAGCAGTTGTCCCGGGGGAAGTCGAGAGTCCTCGTTCAGGTTGACAATGATCGGGTCACCGTCGCCAAGATCCACACTCACCTTGGTGAGCGCTCTTTCTGTTCGTTCTTCTGGCAGTTGGTAAAGCCTGATGTGGTCGAGCGTTTTGGCTTCATCCAATGTCAGAACCAGACGCTCCCCCTTGGCAGCGCTGAAAGCAGCGGTAGCCCACGCTGTGTCGTAGTCACCGTCGATCGCCAAGCTGGATCTGGCATCTCCAGCAAAAGTGATCGGGTTGCCATATGAGGTGGCATCTGTGGTGACTCCACCACGCTGAACCATCACTGTTTGAACATCAGAGGACCTGCCTTCGAACCGTGGAAGCCTGTTATCGGTGAGATTCTCCGCTAGCTCCTTCTCATCCACCCGTTCTGTGGAACCTCTCGTATGACGCAGCGAACCCCATCGTTCGCCCCTCTTACGGTTGGTGTCGGTGACCACAAAGGAGGCTCCACGATCCAGCTCTTCAGCGATCTCCTTGCTGGAAAGCGATCCGCTGTATCTCAGCAGTTCCTGGCCGTCTATAAGTCGAGCGGTAGCAAGATCCACCACGCCAGCTCCGTCACCCGAGAGCACCACTGCTGCGGTTGCTGATTTGAGATCCACGATAGGGCGGCTCTGTTCCACCGGAACGAGCGCCACCGCCGGCCCATCAGGCAAGGAGGCCTCACGAAGAAGCCAGGTCTCGTCCTTCATCTCAAGCATTGCGCTCGGTGTATTGGCACTCGGGTCCGTGAGCACTATCGGCTCTCCAAGCCCGGGGGCGTTGGTCACGAGGTCCCAGACCAGTCGGGGTCGGGCCAAGGCGTAGCGTTCGTATTGCAGGTCACCACGAACCACGATGTCGCCCACCCTCATCAAGCGAGCGATAGGTGCAACCGCAGCCGGATCGAGGGTGCGTTCCTGCAAAAGCAGATCGAACGAATTGAGCAGGTCTGCCGATGGCGGCGACCCATATGGAACAAGTTCTCGCGCCACATAGGGCCGCTCCATCAGTCCCGGCATGATCGGATCTACCGTGTTTCCCCAGCGGTAAGATGCAAATTCGCTGCCCGGAATCGCAAGCACTCTGGTGCCATCGTCACGTTCATCTGCCAAACGCGCCGCTTGTTGCCAGTACTGCGGCACCTCCTTACGAGACAGGCCGTCTTGGACCAAGCTCCGTTGCCAGAGCGGGACCAGTGCTATTACCGCAGTAACGGTGACAATTGCTCCAACAACACGCCCTTGGGCCAAGGAACGACGCCCGAACCACATGATCCCTGCACCAGCGAGCACGGATGTTGCCAGGGCTACTAGCGGCACGGCTCGGGGGAGGCTCCTAAAGGCCAAGCCACGATCGGTGGCCAAGAACGCCTTGACCAATCCTCCCAACGGTGTCGGGTTGTTCCAAGGGTGAGTACCGATGGACACCAACATTCCGACCACAAGCAGTACCGAGAACCAACTCCAGTGCTTCCAGCGAACCCTGCCTGCGCTCCACACTGCGGCGAGCGGGATCAGGAACGTAACTGCCACCAGCCACGGCCATTGTGTGTACTCGAAACTCGCCTCGTTCCAGAGTTGAAGCTTGTCTCCGCCGTAGAAGAACCAGTAGCCAAAGCCGCGTAGCACCTCGAAGGACACCGAGGCCCGACCCACCACTTCAGCGGACTCGCTGTAACGAACAATATCTATGCCGTTGGTTGCCTGTACCGTCAACCCAGCGAGCCACCATGCGCTCGTTGGGATGGTGAGCACCCCGATTCTCATCACCGTTGCTAACGCTTGACGTACCGGAACTCGTCTAGAAGCAACCTCGCCAACGATCCACAGCAACGGAGCGATGCCAACAAGGACAAGAGCTGTGAGATTCACGCTCCCGACAGTTGTGACAACCAGAGCGAACATGGCCGGATAGCGCCAACCCCTGTGGCGAAGCGACAGAACTACCAACGCCAACAGCCACGGCAACCCAACAGCAGGGAGCATGACACCCGATAGTCGGGGCAGATAGACAACGACATAGGGACTCAGTCCGTAGGCCACCGCAGCGGGCCAAAGCGCCCACGAGGGCCAACCGAATCTACGAAGCAAGAATGCAACCCCGCTGCCAGCAACAAACAGCAAAGTGCCCCACCAAAGGCGTTGAGCAATCCAGTCGGGAACTCCCAGTTGCTCGAACACCCAGAACCAGGGACCCATGGGCCACAGATAACCAATGTTTTGATGAGACACCGTGCCAAGGCCCACGTGGGGATCCCACATGGACCACGCCCCGCGCAGTAGCTGGCCGGGATCTAGGTAGAGATAGGTCTTGGTGTCTGCGCTGATCCACCCTGGACGCGTGGCCAACAGTGGCAAATAGCAAAGAAGAGCCCACGGAACCAGAGGCCACCAAGACCCAGAGGGATGCGGCGTGGTTGAGTCTGGACCAGCAAGGGAGGGGTCCAACTCGCCTCTCCCAAGGTTGTCACCGTTGCTCTCAGTAACTGATTTCTGATCATCCGAACTGGAGTTTTGGGGCATCTGAAACCAGGTAAGAGAGACATCGGATCAGTCCGCAACGATAGCTTCTAGCGGTCCAAGATCTGAGTTCATCACGTCCTCACACCGCTTGGCCGAGCCCGGCGCTAGGTGTTGGATAGCATCGACGCAATGATCGACACGAGCCAACGACGCACGGCTCGTCTCCTTGAGGCAGCAGAACTGGCCTTCATCGCTGTTGTGTCATACCTGCCCTTCTTGATCAGCAGTCCCGGCGTCGTGAGTTCTGACTCCAAGCAAGCTCTATATGTAGACCCAGGCAGTTTCATGGCAGATTCTGTCTACCTCTGGAACCCCCGCCTTGGGGCGGGCGGTGTACCTCATCAATCGCTGGGATATTTATGGCCAATGGGTCCATGGTTCTGGTTCTTCGACCAGATAGGGACGCCAACTTGGCTAGCACAGCGACTCTGGTGGGGCTCGCTGAGCTTTGTTGCCTATTTGGGTGCCCGCTGGCTGTTGCGATCGCTGGGTCTGCATCGCAGTAGCGCTTTGGCAGGGGCAGCCATATACGCGTTGAGCCCGTATCAGTTCGCGTTCACCGCTCGCGCCTCGGTGCTGCTTCTGCCATGGGTTGGATTACCGCTACTCGTTGAACTCACGCGGCGCTCGATCCGTCACGGAGGTTGGCGACACCCTGCGTTGTTTGCGTTGGTCATATTCACCATCGCCGGCGTCAACGCCGCCACGTTGTTGTTGGTAGGCATCGCGCCTTTGATCGTGGTTATCACAGCACTGATACAACACAGATCGAGATGGCGGGACCCAGCTTTCGCAGCGCTTCGAATCGGGACTCTGACCCTGCCTGTTTGTGCATGGTGGGCGGCTGGTCTCAGAGTTCAAGGCGCTTATGGCCTTCCTGTGCTTCAGTTGACCGAGAACCTGGAGACGGTGGCCACAAGGTCATCTCCAGATGACGTGATCCGAGGACTCGGCAACTGGTTCTTCTATGGCGCAGACCGAGCTGGCTGGTCCATAGATCAGGCAGGCACTTACAGCAGCGCGAAGTTCACCGCGGTATCCATGCTTCTCCCCGCGTTGGGGCTGTGTCTGGCCATCGTGTTGAGATGGCGCCATAAGCAGCTTTTCGTGACGATGCTGCTGGCGGGACTGGTGATAGCCGTAGGTGCTTGGCCCTTCGCCGATCCGAGCCCTCTCGGGCGTGTCTATAGGGCCTTTTCAGAGGGCACTTCTGTTGGTCTGGCACTGCGAAACTCACCACGAATAGTGCCGGTCCTGGTCCTTGCGCTCGCTGCTTTGACAGCAGGGGGAATCTCCACCATCACCGCTCAACGCAGGCGCCTGGTCGGGGCAGTGTTGACCATTGGAGTAGCTGCACTTGCGGTCGCGCCCTCGCTACTCGGAGGAATGGTCACATCTCGAGTGGCACGCCCCGAAGATCTACCTCAGGCATGGATCGACGCCGCCAACCACCTTGATGCCAAGGGCTCAGATACCCGAGTGCTTGAGCTTCCCGGCGCCAACTTCTCCGCCTATAGATGGGGAAACACGATCGAGCCGATCACTCCCCTTCTCACAAATCGCAGCTATCTGTCCCGCGAAGTTCTACCTACCGGAACCGAATCATCGGCACTGTTGGTAGATGCGCTGGACCGAAGGCTTCAGAACGAAACTCTTGACCCCCGAAGCGTTGCACCCATCGCTCGCTTGCTCGGCGTTGGCGACGTAGTGATCCGTTCGGACCTCGAATGGGAGCGATTCGGGCTTATCAGCCCTGACGAGGTCTGGAATCTATTGGTCAACCCTCGCGCACCTGGGCTGGCCAAGGGCTCATCCTTTGGGGAACCAGTCCTCAACTCGGCCAATCCAGCCCTCGCTCCTCTACTACCGAGGGACCTGTTGCCAACTCGTTCCAAGTCTCGTGACGACGCTCTGAGTCCAGTCACTGTCATGAGCGTTACCGACTCGTCGAGCGCTCATAGGACATGGACTGTGGGCAACTCGATCGTGTTGGCAGGCGATGCCGAAGGAATAGTTGACGCTGCAGCGGCGGGAATCGTTGATGGAACTCAGGCTGTCTTGTTGTCGAACTCGCTCGATGAGACAGAACTGGCCGATCAACTCAAACACAACCCGAGGCTCGTGGTAACCGACACCAATCGCAGACGGGCGCAGTCATGGTTCTCGTCGATAGTCGACACTCGCGGAGCCACCGAGAAGTCCGGCGAGATCATCACAGACCCCCTCGACACGGACCACCGGCTAGAGATGGATGCCCGGGGCGACAAAGCCAGAAGCGTGATAGTGACCCACGGAGCCGACGCACGCGCCACCTCTAGCGGCGGGACAACCAGACCAGAAGATCGACCACGAGCAGCCATAGACGGAAGGCTCTCAACTGCGTGGCGCATTGGCGGTGCCCACCCAGAAGGAGAACGAATCTGGGTAACCCTCGACAAGAAGACCGCGATTGATCACGTTGTGCTCACCCAACCTCAAGATGGCCCACGCGATCGGGTACTGACGAAGGTGAAGCTGACCCTCGATGGAGGACAGAGCCGGGTGGTCTCCCTGGACGAGACCTCGTTGAGCCCGGAGGGTCAGACCATCTCGTTCCCGAGCCAATCGGTTGAACGACTTGACATTGAATTGCTCGAGACCACCGATCCCGGCTTTGACCGATCCCGGGCCAACGCTGTCGGCTTCGGCGAGATCCAGGTTGGCAACGTTCGGGCAAGCGAATCCGTGCGAATGCCGATCGACCTTTTGGATAGAGCCGGAGAGTCAAGTTCTGAACTCGCCCTGGACCTCGTCATGAATCGCTCCCGGCTTTCGCCCAACAAGTGGGATCGCCACGACGAGGAACCAGTTCTGGATCGCATCTTCACTCTTCCGACCACTCGAACCTTCTCGATTGCTGGCACCGCTCGTGTCGCCACCACGGCTTCCGATGATCTGGTCGACCAGATCTTCGGCACCTCCTCTCCGGTGAACATCACGTCGTCGAGTCGACTGCAAGGCAGTCAGGGGGCCAGAAGCTCGCGGGCTTTCGACAGGGACAGGGCTACCGCATGGACCTCGGCGTTCGGCTCGGATCTCCCTCAGAGCATTCTGGTCAAGTCCCCCGAGCCGCTCGATCTCGATGTGGTCTCGGTCGATGTGGTCATTGATCAACTTCACTCCGCTCCAACTCACATTTCTGTGATCGCGGATGGCGAGATGGTGGGATCCAAGAACTTGGACCTCGCTTCCAACCCCGACCAAGCGTTGCAACGCATCGACATAGATCTATCGAGGACGGTGCGGGCGAGCAACGTTCGCTTGGTTGTCGATGCCATAGACGCGAGGCCCTCGGTCTCCACTGATCCCAACAGTTCCCCTCTGCCCATCTCGATCGCTGAGATCCATATGGGAGACCTCCCAGCGGTGCCTACAGAAGCCAGACCCACTACAGCCTGCGTCGATGATCTGTTGGAGATCGATGGACGCCCCATATCTGTTCGCCTGGGCGAAGAACTAGCAGACGGTTCTTTCTCGCTAGAAGGATGTGGCTCCACGACCCTGAACGCTGGCGAACACCGACTCGTGGGCACAGACGGCTCAGGAACAGGCTTGAATGTCGATTCGCTCCATCTCTTCTCAGATGCGTCAGGTCCAGATGTCGAAGATGTGGCGCCGCCTCTCACGGTCACCCGCTCCGAACGTACCCGTCTCAGCGCTGTTGTTGAGTCGGATGGCAGCCCCTTTTGGTATACAAATGGCCAAAGTTTCAACCCTGGCTGGAAGATCAAGGTAAGTGGGGCCGAGGTGGGTCCACAGACAATGCTCAACGGCTACAGCACCGGATGGCTGATCACACCGTCGGGCGCCGCCAACATAGAGATAGACACCTCATGGACCCCACAGCGAAGC
>JAGQSI010000107.1 GCA_020439605.1 Acidimicrobiales bacterium
CCTCATGAAGTTCTGCACTTTGAGTATGCACGGCTTCACGTCTTGCCTTGGGACCTTCTGCATCGATGGCCTCCAGAGGGTCTCCCACAATCACGACCACCTTGTGAGGTTTGATCATGCGAGCTCCACGGGGCATTGCGGCTTCAGATCCACCAATACCAACTGGGACGATGGGCACACCCGTCCTGCTCTGCACAAATGCCGGCCCCTCGAAAATCTTCTCGATCACTGGACCGTGTTGACGGGTTCCTTCGGGGAACATCACGAGAGGTTCACCGGCCTCCAGCACCTCAATGCAGGTTTTGAGTGCCTCACGATCTGCAGAGCCTCTCGCCACAGGAATACCGCCCAACGCAGTGAAGAGACGGGCAAAGAGGCCTCCACCCTTCCAGAGAGAATCCTTGGCGAGGTATCTCATCCTTCGCTTCGAACAGACCAGAACCAAGGCAAAGTCGAGGTTGGAACGATGAACCGGAGCCAGAATGAAAGGTCCCTGGGCGGGGATCTTGTCGGCGTTGATCACCTCAACTCGAAACCACAAGCGACACAGCCCAACAAACATGGCGCGCATGGCACCATAGAGCCGCAGCTCCCCACTGGTTGGAGGACGATGCAGGCCGCTGGCTAGATGGCTCACGAGACGTAACTGAGCAGTTCTGTGACGATGTCTTCGATACTGCGGTTGCTCGTGTCCACGATCACGGCATCTGGCGCCTCGGTGAGGGGACTTGCCTCGCGCCCCTGATCCAAAGCGTCCCTTTTGGCGATGTCTGCGGCAACCGTTTCATAGTCGAGGTCCGTGACCTCTTTGGAGCGGCGCTGGGCGCGGACCTCAGGTGAAGCGGTGAGGTAAACCTTCAACTTGGCGTCTGGGAACACGACTGTCCCGATATCTCGACCTTCGAGAACACCGCCGTCACGTTCTTGTGCCCATTCCCGTTGCCTGCGAACAAGCTCTTTTCTAACGGCTGGGTTAGCAGCAACCAAGGATACGGCTCGGGTTACCTCAGGACCGCGTATCTCTATGGTGGCATCAACCCCGTCCACTATTAGACGACCTTCGCTCAAGGTGAGCTCTACCTCGGGGGCCAGTCGAGCAATGACGTCCGCATCGCTGGGATCTATCGCCCGTCTGAGAGCGGCGAAGGTAACTCCTCTGTACATGGCGCCGGTATCCAGGTACTCCAGGCCGAGGCGTTCGCCAAGAAGTTTCCCTATCGTGGATTTGCCGGACCCGGCTGGGCCGTCGATCGCTATAACGGTGAAAGTGTCACTAGCCACGTGGTCACCCTACCGGTCGTGAGCGCTCCTTCGGAGCAGTTCTAGCGTGGCCCAGTAGCCGGGGAACGTCTTGGCCACACATCCTGGTCCAGAAATTGAAAAGCCCGGCTCTCGAAGACCGATCAGAGCGAGGCTCATGGCCATTCTGTGATCCTCGTAGGTCTCAAATGTGGTGGGTACAGGCCGGCCGGGGTGGATCGTCCATCCGTCCTCGTCGCCAACCACATTGATCGAGGCCCGTCTCAGCTCGGCTTCGATAGCTGCGATTCTGTCGATCTCCTTGCGTCTGATGAATCCGATCCCTCTGATAGAAACCGGCGAATCGGCAAACACCGAGATGGCGGCAAGGGTCTGCGCCGTGTCGGAGATGTGGGTGAAGTCGAACTCTCCACCGACGAGTCGTGCACCCGTGCGCATCTCAACTGTTGTTTCGGAAGCGCTGCGGGCGACCGAAACACCCATCTGTTCGAGCACATCCACAAACCCGGCATCACCCTGTAATGCATCAGATCCGAGCCCGACAACGGTTGCTCTGCCCCCGACAACTGCCGCTGCCCCATAAATGTATGAGGCGGCGCTCGCGTCGGGTTCTATCTCGTAGTGAACTGACCTATAGCCGCCACCTTCGACGATGAAGGTGCGCTCATCTCTCACATGGACCTTGGCGCCGAACGCGGCCATTACGGCAATTGTCATGTCCACGTATGGCCGAGACACCAAGGTTGAGCTCAGATGAATCTCAAGACCATCTGGTCTACACGGTGCAGATAGCAACAGGCCCGAGAGGAATTGGCTGGAAATGTCTCCGGCAACGGTGATGGTGCCACTTCTATTTGCGCCCGTGATCGATGCAGGCAAATGGCCGCCAGAGTTGGTCTCCTCAATGGTTGCACCCAGTGAACGCAACGCGGCGAAGGTCTCTTCCATGGGACGCGCCTGCATCTGTGGGTGAGCCGTCACGTTGTAGCTATGTGCACCGAGACTGAGCATCGGTAGTGCGAACCTTGCGGTGGTACCGCTCTGGCGTACATCTATCGGAGCAGAAGCGCTGGGCAGCACAGAGTTGCATCCATCGATCTCAAGTACGGGTGTCGCACCGTCTTGGATTACCCGAGTACCAATCCCAAGCGCCCCCAAGACTGCAAGCATCGCTTCGGTATCGTCCGCAATAAGCGCACCACTCAGCCGTGATGTTCCGGCAGCGAGCGCAGCGCAGACGAGCGCACGATTTGTGATGGATTTGGAGCCCGGCAATCTCACGACAGCGTCCAACTGCGCACCGATAGGCACAATCTCAAGAGGATCCGCCAGGGCCCCCAGATCAAATGAAGGCTGCTGGGTCATGACAGCGCTGTCACAGAAATTCGGTAGCCGAGTTGATCCAAACCCTGACGAAGTGGCTCTGTCCCGTCCCTGTCTATGACCAGGATGAGAACACCACGGTCCCCTTCGCTCGAGTGAGCAATCTCGAGATCGAAGATGTTGACCCCGAGTTCTGCGGCGAGAGTGGACACCTCGGCAATAGCTCCCGGACGATCCAGAATTGGAATGCGTGCCTCAGCGAGACCTTCCGGTTGTACTGCACTACTTGGCAGGTTACGTCTGGCTTCTTGAGCTGTTTCCAGCGAAGCCAGAAGGCCATTGCGATCGTCGGCGAGAATGAAATCTCTTAGACGTTCGAGCTCGCTGACCACTTGATCCACCACTTCGACAATGGCAGTTCGATTCTCTGAACAGATTGCCGGCCATATGGTTGGCGTGCCCGCAGCTATTCGTGTCATGTCTCGAAAGCCACCAGCTGCTAGCCGCAGCAGCGCAGCGTGTTCATCGGAGCGTTGAGCGGCAATGCTCATCAGAGCCGCTGCTGTGAGGTGTGGAACATGAGACACGACCGCAACAAGGCCATCATGACGTTCGGGCGAAAGCTCAACTACATCTGCACCCAACGAACGCACAACTGTTCGTACCACTCGGTGAGCATCAGGATCGGTGCTCTCAACAGGGGTGAGCACCCAGACTGCACCCTCGAACATTTCGGCGCGAGCGCCTTCTACGCCAAGCTGCTCCGAGCCCGCCATCGGGTGACCGCCGACAAAGCGAGGATCAGCTAGCTCAGAACACACGCTCGACTTGACCGACCCGACATCTGTCACGATGCCCGAGGTATTGGATAGAGCCATGGTGGCGGCCTCAACAATGTGTTGGACCGGTGCGCACACAAAGGTGATCTCGCTGTGCGGATCAAGTCCAACAGCATCGATCACACCCAATTCCAAGGCGCGAGCCGCAACGCCAGCATCGGTGTCACTACCGGTTATGAACCAACCACTAGAGCGCAGCCCAAGAGCAATGGATCCACCGATAAGACCCAGGCCCAACACATTGGCCCGTCGTTTGTCAGAAGCGAGGTCCATGGTCAGTCCGCAAGATCGTCACGAAGACTTCGAGCCTCGTGAAGATACACATGGTGCAGGTCCTGACGCTCAAGCGCTGTATAGATATGAGCCATAACTCTTATACAACGCGGCATTGAGCCGGGAACTGCGATCTCTTGGGCACACATGAGTGGCACATCGCCCAGCCCAATGGTTCGAGCCCCTGCAGCGGGGAACGCGGAACTCAGATCAACAGTTGTTGTGAACCAGATGCTGATCAGCTCATCGTGGTCCACGTTGTTCCTCTCAAACATGGACTCGAGAAGCTCTACGGTTCTCTCGGCAATCTGGGAGGGATCGTCGGCTTCGCAGGTTGTGGCGCCACGCAGCGCTCTTACGGCAAGAGACATCGAGGCGATGCTACCGATCCACAGAGGCAGAACTCGAAGGCTTTACACCAGAACGCTTTGAGCCCGTAGCCACAGCGCTCTCAAGTGCCCTCAACTCAGCAGAACTGAGCTCGCGCCACTGCCCCGGTCCAAGACGTCTATCCGAGATTGGTCCGATACGGGTCCTGATGAGTCGCTCAACCGGGTGTCCTACAGAATCAAACATGCGTCGGACCTGACGGTTCTTGCCCTCATGGATGACCATTCGCATCAGGCCACCATCTAGGACAGCAACCTTGGCCGGAGCGGTGAGACCGTCGTCCAATTCCACCCCTTCGCGAAGCTGCCTCAGCTCCGCCCTGCTCAAAGCCGAGCCAACCTGGACCAGGTATTCCTTCTCCACGCCATGGGATGGATGGGCGATCCGATTGGCCAACTCACCATCGTTGGTCAACAACAAGAGCCCTTCGGTGTCCATGTCGAGACGACCAACCGGAAACACCCGAGGCTCGACGGGCACCAGTTGGGTAACAGTGGGCCTGCCCTGGGGGTCTGAGGCGGTGGTCACTGTCCCAACGGGTTTGTTGAGCAGATAGTGGACCAAACCGGGCCTGATCCCAATTGGTGCACCGTCTACTTCGACCAGATCCACCTCCGGGTCCACTCTGCGGCCGAGTTCAGCTATCTCGCCGTTGACCTTCACGCGTTCTTCCGCGATCAGGTCCTCACAGGTTCTGCGGCTACCGAGCCCAACCCGAGCGAGCACCTTTTGAAGACGCTCGCCTTCTTCCATCAAGGTTCTTTCGACGGGTCTGGCTCTGGGGGCAGCGCCCATGAGGGAGGTTCTGGAGCCGGACTGGCATCTATTGCAGCTACTTCCTCTGGATCCATGACGGGTTGAGGAGTCTGCGACTCAATCTCACCAGTACCTGGATTCTCAGGGCCAGAAGCAGTATCTGTGGGCTGCTCAGGAGTATTCAGCGCGTCTTGTGTCTCGGCGGTGGGCGATGCGTCTGTGTCCGGGCGCTCAGCTCGCAGCGTTGCCTCTAGGGCTTGCATCGCCTCAGCAGATGGGAACAACGCAGCGATATCAGGAAGGTCCTCGATGCGATCTAGGCCCATGCGCTCCAAGAACTCAGCAGTGGTACCGAACAGTGCTGCTTGGCCGGGACCCGAGTCTCTTGCGATTTCGGCGATGTAGCCACGCTGTTGGAGGGTACGCATCACCCCATCCACGTTCACCCCACGAATGGCAGCAACCTGGGCTCGAGATAGAGGTTGCTTGTAGGCAACGATGGCCAGGGTCTCCAACGCTGCATTGGAGAGCCGTGCGCTTTGGCCCTCAAGCGCAAAGCGCTCAACGTATGCGCTCAGATCTCCGGCACTTTGGAAACGGTATCCACCCGCGATCTTCACCAGCTCAAATCCGCGACCCTGTTGCTCGTAGCCAGCAGCCAGCGAGTCACAGGTTGATTCCACAACCGCTGGAGCCACCTCCAGGAGCTGAGCCAACAGATGAGGTTCTACTGGTTCCTGGGCCACCATCAATATGGCCTCTATGGCCCGTGCCACTTCCTGTGACATTGGCTAGCTCACCCTTCGTAAGCGTCTACGCGCTCAGCGAAGCCAGCAAAGGCCATATCGTCTTCGTCTACGCCGCCAGTCCATGTGATGGTGAGATCGCCGAAGGTGGTGGGCTGCTCAAGGTCTATATAGCCCTGTTTGTAGAGCTCAAGTACTGCCAGGAAACGAATGACCACTTCGAGGCGCTCAGCGAAGGAATCTGTGAGTGCTCGGAATGTGATTCTTCCAATCCGTGGCAGTTCGTCTGCGAGTTCCTGACAGGCCTCGGTGACGCTCAGCCTGCTCGGAGCTACGTGATCGAGCTCTACCCTTGGGACCGGCTTTGGTTCGATGGCACGCATGAACGCGCTACGGAGATCGAGCGGGGTGACCCCTTCGAGGAGATCTGGAGCCAGGTCTACGAAACGCTCGTCGAGACCAGCGGTGCGAGGGAACTTGCGCGAAGCATCGTCTGCAAGCATGGACAACAGCCGTGCAGCATCCTTGAAGGTCTTGCACTCGACCAGACGAGCCAACAGAAGGTCCCTCTCCTCCCAAAGAGCCAGTTCGTCGTCAAGGTCAAGGTCCGCATCCTCTGGGAGCAAGCGGCGGGTCTTGAGCTCGACCAAGGTGGCGGCTATGAGAAGAAACTCGGTGGCGACATCAAGATCCAACGAATCCATCTTTTCGACCTCTGCGAGATAGGCGTCCACGATGGTTGAGAGAGTGATCTCGTAGAGCTCTACTTGCTGATTGAGGATCAGGTGCAGCAAAAGATCGAAGGGACCTTCGAACACCTCGGTTTGGACCTCGTATGACATCGACAGACAGCCTAGTTACACGCGTGTGTTTCGTCCAGCGCCAATTTCATAACACCAGAATCTGAGTTCGGCCAGGCACTCCGTCGGCCCTAGGCTCAGCGCCCATGACCCGCGTGTTTTCTGGTATTCAGCCCACTGGCGATGTCCACCTCGGC
>JAGQSI010000108.1 GCA_020439605.1 Acidimicrobiales bacterium
CGAATATGCGAGACGAGGGATCGGCCTCGTGGATCCCGACGATGGCGTAATGGCGATTCTTCATGAGATCGCGGACGGCAATGGCCCCACCCAGCTGGTGGTCATGAGAGGTGAGCCAGAGGCATTTGGTCCACCACTCGATCCGTCCCAAGCCGCTGATCTAATCGGCGGACATTCAACCGCTACGGATTGATAGAAGCTGTGGCCGATGGCATTGCCATTGTGGGTATGGCGGGGCTTTTCCCCGGCGCGCCCACGATGGAGGTGTTCTGGCAGAACATCGTCAACGGGGTGGACTCGATTACCGAGGTTCCCGAGCAGCGCTGGGACCCGGTCTTCTTCGACCCTGACGCCAACAGTGCAGACCGTTTCTACTGTCGCCGAGGCGGCTTCGTAGATGACATAGCAACCTTCGATCCGCTTCGCTTCGGGATCATGCCCAACGCGTTGGACTCGATCGAGCCCGACCAGTTGCTGGCATTGGCCGCCGCCTCGGCAGCTCTGGGCGACGCCCGAGATCCACACCAGAACGTGGACCCGGCACGGATCTCGGTAGTGCTCGGCCGTGGGGGCTACATCGGAGATGGCGTGGCGAAACTCGACCAGAGGGTTCGTACCGCAGCACAACTAGTTGAGGCGCTGCGCACCTTGATCCCCGGCATTGGTGAGGATCGTCTCGATGCGGTGCGTGCCGAGTTTCAGCAACGGTTGGGCCCTGAACGTCCCGAGAGCTCCATTGGTCTGGTACCCAACCTCGCTGCGTCTCGTATCGCCAACCGTTTCGATCTGCGAGGTCCCGCCTACACGGTCGATGCGGCATGTGCATCGTCTCTGATAGCTGTGGACCACGGCGTGAAGGCGTTGCGCTCTGGTGCAGTGGACGTTGCTCTGGTTGGTGGAGTTCATCATTGTCATGACCTCACGCTGTGGAGCGTGTTTTGTCAGTTGCGTGCGTTGTCGCCAAGTGGGCAGATCCGTCCTTTCTCCGCAGATGCTGATGGGATCTTGATTGGCGAGGGAACCGCGATCTTCGTTCTGAAACGTCTCGAGGACGCCGAGCGAGATCAGGACCGTGTCTACGCAGTGATCGAAGGCACAGGCATAGCTAGTGACGGCGCTGGGGCATCTTTGATGAATCCCAGGTCCGAGGGTCAGGTCCTGGCCGTGGAGCAGGCGTGGCGCGATGCCAACCTGGACCCGGGCACGGTTGGGCTGATCGAGGCTCACGGTACGGCCACAGCGGTGGGTGACCGCACCGAGGTCGAAACCCTGCGCACCGTGTTTGGTGACGAAGGTGCGCCAGTGGCGCTCGGATCGGTGAAGTCCATGATCGGCCACGCGATGCCAGCCGCCGGCGCCGCAGGTTTGGCCAAGGCAGCCCTTGCCCTTTACCACGCGGTGTTGCCACCAACTCTGCACGTTGACGAAGCGAACGAAGCGTTGGCAGGCACCAGATTTGAGCTGCAGCGAGAAGCGTCTGCGTGGGCTGTGGAGACGGGCGCTAGGCGACTCGCAGGCGTAAACGCCTTCGGCTTCGGTGGAATAAACGCACACGTGGTTCTCGGTGAGCATCGGGGAGACTCTCGGTGTGAGGATGGTCGATTTTCGACCACTTCAACACCGAGAGTTTCGTCCACCTCCTCGCCGTCCTCTGCGATTGACCCGCCCGAGGACATCGTGTTGCTCGCAGGGCGAGACAGCGAAGACCTCCTGGCCCAGCTAGATGCAATAGCCGCAACGTCTGTACCCACCTCTACCTCAGCCCCTACCTCAGCCCCTACCTCAGCCCCTACCTCAGCCCCTATATCCACATATGCCGGTGCTTCTGGGCCCGCCCGCCTAGCGATCGTCGCCCCCAACGAGCGACGGCTGACACTGGCTCGCAAGATCTTGGAACGAGGGACTGCGTTCAGAGGTCGAAACGATGTCTGGTTCGACCCGGGAGAATCGGGTGACCAGGGTTCAGGTGTGGTCGGCGCCAAGGTGGCGTTCTTGTTCCCCGGAGTCGAGCCCACGTTTGATCCACAGGTTGATGACGTGGCTGAGGCCTTCGGACTTCCATGGCCCGGACTGGCCGAGGATGTGCCGGACCTGGAACGTCAGGGCCGTGGCCTGGTTCAGGTAGGCCTGTTGCTCAACGATGCGCTCGATGCGATCAATGTCCACCCTGATGCCATTGGAGGTCACAGTCTCGGCGAATGGGCCGGCCAGATCGCTGCGGGACAGATTCCGCGTTCTTACCTGGATGAGTTCCTGGACGAACTCGACCCAGGGTCCATCGAGGTATCAGACGTGGTGTTTGTTGCTCTAGGCGCTGGAGCAGACGTTGCCGCGGAACTGGTGGAGGGCCTCAGCGATGCGTACGTCTCACACGACAACTGTCCGCATCAGTCCGTGATCTGTGCCTCGCCACAGTCGATGGCGATAGCGGTTGAGAGGGCCAAGGCCCGCAAGGTGATTGCTCAGGAGATGCCGTTCAGATCAGGGTTCCATTCCCCTCTGTTCGAGCCGTTTGTCGCCGGGATAGCCGATCATTTCGAACACATGCCACTTAAAGGCGGAGACGTCGAGATGTGGTCTGCCACCTCGGTGTCTACCTATCCGGACATTGCGGAACAGATCGTGGCTCTCGCCGGAAGGCATCTCGTGGAACCGGTGCGATTCCGTGAAATGATCACCGCCATGTACGCCGATGGTGTACGCACCTTCGTGCAGGTGGGTACCGGCAGTCTTCTCGGGTTTGTGGACGACACGTTGCGTGACCATGACGTGCTCACAGTGTCTGCCAACGCCGCCAAGCTCACCGGCATTCAGTCCCTTCGTCGTGTGGCTGCTGCGTTGTGGAGTGTCGGCGTGGATGTGAACTGGTCACCTCTTGGGTACGACTTCGGGGTTGGTTCCAGTGACGGCGCCCCAAGCCCAGAACAAGAAGCATCGGTTGCTGCCAGGCCGGGTCAACCAGAGCAGGCCGACCCCCCAGTGCAAGGCCATCGTCTCCGCCTGGGGTCCTCGCTAATTCGAGACCTGACCCCGCTGGAGCCAACCGTTGTTGGACGCCTCGGCGCTGTGCCCGAAGCTGACCTGGCCGATATTGAGGCCGAGCTTGGGGGCGGTTCGGCTCTGCTCGACGAGCATCGGGCCTTGGTGCAAGAAGCACAGGGCTCCGCGCTCGAGGTCCTCAGGGCTGCACGAGACGCCGCACGAGACGCTGCGAAGAACGGACCTAGGCCCACAGCGCTTTCCCCACCGCCTACCACCGGTGTACCTGAAGAAGTGAGCCTGATCGAAACGGTTCACCATTTGTCTGTGGCAGAGCAGCCCTATTGGCTTGACCATGCCTTTTACGAGCAAGCACCCGGCTGGTCTGAAGTTGAGGACCTATTTCCTCTGGTTCCGATGACTGCGATCATTGCGATGTTGCAGCAAAGCGCTGAGGAGCTTGTACCGGGCACTGTGGCCACACGGGTGGAAGCGATACGGGCTTTCAAGTGGCTGGCTGTTCACCCGCCAACAACGGTGACTGTGCGAGCAACCCGAGATCGCTCCAACGCCGATGACACAACGGGTGAAGTCACTGTCAAGACCTCTATCGACAAGCATGCCCGTGCCACTGTCATCGTCGCACCGACCTACCCGCCATCACCGGAGTCGAAAGCGACCAAGGTCAACGGTGAGATCTACTGTCCGGCTCAGCCAGACACCCTCTACGAGCAACGCCACCTGTTTCACGGCCCCGCCTATCAGGGGCTGTTGAGCTTTGAGACCTTTGGTGAAGATGGCGCTTCGGGCACTTTGGAGACCAAGCCATATCCGGGTTCACTACTCGACAATGCGGGGCAGCTCTTCGGCTACTGGCTGGCCCAGAGGGTGGACAAGGACCGGCTGGTTCTTCCGACGTCAATTGATCGCATCAGCTTCTATGGCCCTCATCCCGTCGAGGGCACAATCGTGCATTGCACCGTCAACGCGACATCCATCACGGACCAGTCGGTGCGCGCAGACCTTGAGTTGAGCGTGGATGGAGTGATCTGGTGCAGGATCGAAGGCTGGGAGGATCGCCGATTCCAAAGCGATGATCGCCTGTTCACCTTGTTGCGCAAGCCAGCAGACCGCACCCTCGCAGAGCCGCAATCCGGTGGTTGGTTACTGGTGCGCGAGGGCTGGCCGGACTCTGCGTCTCGTGACGTTGTGATGCGCAGGTTCCTGGGACGTCATGAGCGGCTGGATTACGAATCACGTAACCCCAAGGCGCAGCGAGAATGGCTCGTGGGGCGAATCGCGGCCAAGGATGCGGTGCGAGCACACCTGTTTGCCAACGGGACACCGAGGGTGTTTCCCGCCGAGGTTCAGGTCCGAAACGAACCAAATGGCCGCCCGGTGGTGCAAGCTCCCGGCGGCAAGGACCTGCGGGTTTCCATTGCGCACAGGTTGGGGTTCGGGGTTGCGATCGTGGGTGAAGGTGTCGACGTCGGAATCGACATAGAACAGGTTGAACCCCGAAGCGAAACCTTCGAGCGCTCGGCGTTCACCACCGCCGAAATGGGTCTGCTCGATGCACTCGTTGGTGTGGGCCCTTCGCCACAAAGAGATCAAGAGGTGACGCGCTGGTGGGCTGCCAAGGAGGCGGCCGCAAAAGCCGCTGGCACCGGCATGGAGGCCAAACCAAAGGATTGGGAGGTCGCCCAATATGAGGGGGACCGTGTCCTGGTTGGAGACCGATGGATCTCGACCACCATTATCGACGGCAACATGATCGTTGCCTGGACCGAGGAGACTGCGCTCAATGGCTGAGGTTGTAACAACAGAACAGGTGCTTGGCGATATCGAGCGGATGTTGATCGAGGTGATCGGCGATGACCTCTTGCTCGATGGACCGCTGAGCATGGAGACATCTTTCGATGAGGACCTGCAGCTTGAATCGATCGAGTTCGTTGCCCTGTCGGAGAAACTCCTCGACACCTACGGAGAGAACGTGGACTTCGTCGGGTGGCTCGCCGAGATGGAACTCGACGACATCATTGCGTTGCGAGTCGGGCAACTAGTGGACTTCGTTACCTCAGCGGCCAATGGCTGAAGTAGTAGCCAACGGGCTGAAGTTCCACGTCCAGCACGTGGGCCAGTCGCGCGCAGCGCAAGACCATGAACATGGTCCTGACCCCAGCGACCCGAGCGAACCAAGGCCTCAGGTGGTCATGCTTCACGGTCTGGTGATCGACAACTTGTCGAGTTGGTATTACACGTTGGCCAACCCGTTGGCGCTTCACGCCGACGTCCACCTCTATGACCTGCGAGGCCATGGGCTCTCCGAGATGCCCAAGTCGGGCTACAGCGTCGAGGACAATGTGAATGATCTCGAGGCACTGCTCAACGAGTGGGGTATCGATACCCCGGTGCATCTGTTCGGCAACAGTTTTGGGGGTGTCGTGTCCTTGGCGTTTGCCCACCGTCATCCCGAGCGCGTCGCCAGCCTCTTTCTGATCGAAGCCCATTTTGCGGTGGAGGGTTGGGGTGAGCACATGGCAGGGTCGTTGGCGCTCGCCGCGTTCGGACTCGATGAGGACGCTGTGCAGGGTTGGTTGGCGAACAACGCTGACCGCAAGCTGAGCAGGCTCGCCAAGCGCAGCGAACGCTTCTTGATGAACACCTCGCTGATCGATGATCTTCAGGCCGAGCAGCCCATCGGCTGGCTCGGGGAGATCTCCTGTCCCACCTACGCCATGTACGGCAGCGAGAGCGACATTTTGGATCGAGCCAAAGAGCTTGAGGCCAAGGTCCCCAACTGTGAGCTCGAGATCGTGGAGGGATGCTCACACTCCTTGCTCACAGAGCGCAGTGCGCTGGTTAGAGATCGTGCGCTGGCCTGGATGGAACGGTTCGACTGACCAATGGCGAGGTTCCTGTTCGTCGTTCCTCCCTTCACGGGACATATCAACCCCACGGTTGCGGTGGGAGCGGAACTGACCAGACGAGGCCATGAGGTCGCATGGACCGGGGTCGAGGGAGTAACCGAAACACTTCTAGGTCCTGGGGCCACGTTCATATCGGCGGTGGCACCAGAGGTAGCGAAGTATGTGGCGTCGGTGGGTGAACGCCGTGATGAAGCCCGCGGAGCCTCAGCGTTCAAGTTCCTAATGGAACAGGTTCTGTTGCCACTAGCGGATCACATGGTCGAAGGAGTGGACGCTGCTGTTGAGCGATTCTCTCCCGACGTGTTGGTGGCGGATCAACAGGCTCTGGCCGGAGCAGTGGTGGGTAGACGTCGGGACATGATTTGGGTTACCTCGGCCACAACTTCTGCGGAGTTGGTGGATCCACTCGCAGCGTTTCCGAAAGTGGCCGAGGCCATGCATCAGATGCGTGTGGAACTTCAGCTACGCCATGGGATCGCCCCTCAGATTGCTGCACAAGGTGATCTGCGCCTGTCCAAGCATCTTGTAGTGGCCTACACCGTTGAAGAACTCACCGGTGTGCTCGAGGGTGAAGCGGCCAAGGTGCCGGTGGTCTATGTAGGCCCAGCGGTGG
>JAGQSI010000010.1 GCA_020439605.1 Acidimicrobiales bacterium
GATTACATCGCTGCAGGCCGTGTACGTGCCAGCCGACGACTACACCGACCCGGCGCCGTTCACCTCGTTCACCCACTTCGACGGCACCACTGAGCTCAGCCGTGACATTGCGGCGCTCGGTATCTACCCCGCTGTGGATCCGCTCGCTTCTAGCTCCACCATTCTCGCTCCCGAGATCGTTGGTGAGCGTCACTACAACGTTGCTCGTGAGGTCCAGCGCATCCTGCAGCGCTACAAGGAACTCCAGGACATCATCGCCATTCTTGGTCTCGACGAATTGTCCGAAGAGGACAAGATCACCGTGGCCCGTGCCCGTAAGGTACAGCGCTTCTTGTCACAGCCGATGTACGTCGCCGAGGTCTTCACCGGCCTGCCCGGCGTAACGACCCCGGTTGAAGAGACGGTCGACTCCTTCGAAGCACTCGTGCGTGGAGATCTTGATGACCTCCCAGAGCAGGCCTTCTTGAACGTGGGTGGCGCAGATGCCGCTCGCGCCAAGGCCGACGAGTTGCGCAAGTCCGCGGGGGAGTGACCTTCCCATGACGATCCAGGTCCAGATTGTTTCTCCTGAGCGCATCTTGTGGTCGGGTGAAGCCGAGATGGTCACTGCTCGTACCGTGGAGGGTGGCGATATCAGCTTCCTGACGGGGCATGCGCCCTTTGTTGGTGCGCTCGATATCTGCCGGGTAACTATTCGCCCGCAAGAAGGCGCCGACACGCACTATGCAGTGCACGGCGGCTTCGTCGAGGTGAGCAACAACGAGGTTTCACTGCTCACCGACGTGGCCGAAGCTGCCGCACAAGTGGATGTGGATCGAGCACAATCGGCTCTGGAAAATGCGAAGTCAGCTCTGTCCTCAGATCCCTTTGACCCAGCGGGTGCGCTTGCACTCAAGCGCGCGGAACTTCGCCTTCACGTGGCAGAAGTCGTTCCTAGCTGATCACAACTCAGCTAGCATCCTTCTCGGTGCTATCTCGCCCATAGCGGGGTGCTGGCAGCCAGGAGGATCATGACCGACGAGCAGCCTACGTATGCACAGCAACTAGCTAACGCTGCTGCAGCGGCGGCCCCTAGCGCTCCGCAGAATCTGTTTGATGAGCCGGTAAAGCTCAAGCCGCCGGAACATGTCTACAGCAGGCATGCAAGGTTTCCTGTTGTGCATGGCGTTGTTGCTTTGGCAACAATCGCGTTGCTTTACGTTCTTGTGGACAGTGCCACGTCTCAAACATCAGGTCAGGCTGCGGGAGACCTAGAAGGACTGAACAAGTTTTGGTCGACGGTTTCTCAAATCGTTGTGCCCCATGAGTCCAACGCGATAATTGCTGAACGTTCGGATCTCTTCTTGGTGCTCGGGGCTTCGGTAGCGGCCTTCGTTGCTGTGGTCTTATGGATTGGCCGCCTCGGTCGCAACGTCACTGGTGGCGACCTGACATTCGGCATTGGCCTAGCTGCGTTGGCGGTTCCGGCGTGGTGGACCATCCCGTTGACGGTGGGTAGCTACGACGTGACAAGACCTACCTCTGGTATGGATCAGTTGACCAGAGTAGGGCTCGCCTTGTTGGCCATGACGCTGCAGTTCGGGCTGGCGCGCTGGTCCTTGGTGAACAAGGTCTGGCGTTCCGGCCACATAAGGGGCGACATCGGCGCCATAGTCATCTGGCTGCCCGAATATATTCCGTGGGCGTTGTTCCTTGGTTCTTCGGTGTTTGCTGTGGTGGAGGATAGACCTCCGGCAGACTCCCTATGGCATCCAACTCAGGCCATGTTGGACTGGGGTTATGCCTTGAGCATGGGCTGTGCGGCGGCGCTTCTCATCTTGTTGTCGGTGGCCACGGTACTGCAGAGCGTAGGGATTGCCCTGGACCGCAAGAACGAAGCCAAGGCCAAGGAACTCTCTGATCAGCTGAAGGCTTCCGCGGGTCTCGATGCCAGATTTGGGTCCCTACCCTAGACTCCAGCCACTGCGGCCAACTGCCCGAAGGGGGCTAGGTGGGCAGCCCCCGGATTTGGATTTGGCCGGGGATAACTAGCGAAAGATCAGAATTCCAGCGCTGAGTAGTCGCGCAGTTTGTCGAGCTTGTGCTGAGCATTGACAAGCCTGACTGTCCCGGACTGTGAACGCATCACCAAGGACTGTGTGGTGGCTCCACTGCTGTCGAAGTGAACGCCCTTGAGCAGTTCCCCGTCTGTGATGCCGGTGGCTGCGAAGAAGCAGTTGTCTCCAGAGACCAAGGTGTCGGTGTCCAGAACCTGCTCAAGGTCATAGCCGGCGTCGATGGCAGCCTGACGCTCCTCATCGTTGCGAGGCCAGAGCTTGCCCTGAATGGCGCCGCCCATGCACTTGAGAGCAGCAGCCGAAATCACGCCCTCGGGGGTGCCCCCGATGCCGAAGAGGATATCTGCACCCGAGTCAGGCCAAGCAGTGGAGATGGCTCCGGCTACGTCGCCGTCCGGTATCAGTCGGATCCGCGCACCAGCGCGCCGGATCTCGGCGATCAGGTCATCGTGGCGGGGGCGGTCAAGCACGACTGCCATCAAGTCCTTCACGTCACAGGACTTGGCCTTGGCCACAGCCTTGAGGTTGTCGGTAGGTGATGCATTGATGTCGATCACGTCCGCCGCCTCTGGGCCCACCGCAATCTTTTCCATGTAGACGCATGGCCCGGGGTCATACATCGTGCCCCGCGCGGACACAGCGATTACTGCGAGGGCGTTACCTCTGCCGAGAGAGGTCAAGGTTGTGCCGTCGATCGGGTCCACCGCTATATCTGCTTCAGGCGGTGTGCCATCGCCGATGCGCTCGCCGTTGTAGAGCATCGGGGCTTCGTCCTTTTCGCCTTCACCAATGATCACCACACCGTCCATTGGTACGGTGCCAAGAACAAGGCGCATGGCGTCTACCGCGGCGCCATCTGCGGCTTCTTTGTCCCCGCCACCAACCCAGCGCGCAGCGGCAAGTGCTGCGGCCTCGGTGACACGGACGAGTTCCATTGCGAGGTTTCGAGTGGGGGCCTGCTTTTCGGGCATCCACAAAGGTTAGTTCGTGGCAGGTAACCTCCCTTCTACCGTGGCTGAGACTTTTGGTGCTGTAGATGTCGGGACCAACTCCCTTCACCTTGTCGTCGCTAGGACTACACAAGGTGAGCGCTTTGAGGTCCTGACGCGAGAAAAGGAGATGGTCCGTCTCGGCCAGGGCTCTCGCGAAATGAAGCACATGTCCGATGAGGCAATGGATCGCGCAGTGTTGGCCCTAGCAAGATTTCGTGCCATCGCTGAGAGCTTCGATGCGCCGCTCAGAGCGGTTGCTACCAGCGCAGTCAGAGAGGCAGAGAATCGTAAGGACTTCTTGCGCCGCGCTCTCAAAGAAGCCAATGTCGAAGTTGAGGTTGTCTCTGGAGTCGAGGAGGCCAGGCTCATCTACCTAGGAGTTCTCCAAGGTCTCGAGATCTATGACACGAGGGTGCTGTTGTGCGATATAGGCGGCGGTTCTACGGAGCTGCTCATCGGTGAGAGCGGCAAGACGCTTTCGTCCACAAGTCTCAAGCTTGGGTCTCTTCGACTCACAAATCGCTTCTTCGCCGATAGCGGTTTGCATCCATCCGCAGTGGAATCGTGTCGTCGCTACATTGCGGCTCGCCTGGCATCGTTTGACCGAGCTGTCGACGAGCATCCACCAGAGACCGTCATTGGGTCTTCGGGGACCATTGAGCAGGTGTGTCGCCTCTCCCATGGGCTTCAGGGTCGAGAACCGATGCGAACCCTCAATGCCGCCACTGTGAGCCGTGAACAGGTCGATGAAGTTGTAGCAGCGCTGATCAGGGCTCGACACGATGGCACTACTGGACAGCTCTCGGGGCTGGACCCTAAACGCAGCGACATCGTCCTTGGCGGAACCTTGGTGCTCGAAGGTGTGATGGAGAGATTTCATCTCAGACAGCTCACCATTAGCGAGTACGCGTTGCGCGAGGGCATCTTCCTAGACACGATCCAACGGCGCCAAGGCTCCTCGACAGATCATCTTCGTGACGTTGCTATGCGTAGCGTCATGGATCTGCAAGCTGGCTGTGATGATGACCCGGCTCACTCCCAGCATGTGGCTTCGTTGGCACTGCAACTATGGGACGAGACTGCCGATATCCACGGTGGTGATGACTCGACCAGGACTCTGCTTGAGGCCGGAGCGTTGCTGGCCAATGTTGGTTTGGCCATCAGCCACAGCAAGCACCATCAACACAGCTACTACCTGATTCGCAACTCGGATCGTTTGGTGGGCTTTTCAGACCATGAGATTGAGTTGATTGCCCAGGTGGCTCGCTATCACCGAAAGAGCGCACCCAAATCCACACATTGTGAGTGGGCTGCGTTGGAACACTCGGACCGTCAACGGGTGCTACTAGCTGCGAGCGTTCTGAGGGTCGCTATCGGGTTGGATCGATCGCATCGTGGCTTGATCAAGAGCCTGAACGTGAAGGACAACGGTGAGAAGCTTCAGATCTTCACCCGCCCGAAGAAGAAGGGCAGCAACGTTGAACTTGAGCGCTGGTCTGGACAACAACGCGCCAGGCTCCTATCCGAAGTGCTCCAAAGAGACATCGAAGTAATCGTCGGTTGATTGCTCGCTCTGGTGTTGAAACCGAACGAGAAGGCGTCATAGGACCCCTGTTGTCTGCGATGCTTCGGTAATGGCAACTCGGATATGTCCAGAATGTGGAGCCCAGTACGTGGCGCTGGTTCGACGCTGTATCGAATGCGACGTGATCCTTGTGGAGCAGAAAAGCCCTGACGGTCAGGATGCACCTTCTCCCACAGCTACCCCTATCAACGATGGCGATGAAGTTGCCTACGAGTTGGAGGGTTGGAGCAACCAACTCAAGGTGTCGCTCGAAGGAATGCTGGTCAATGCCGGAATCCGTAGGGTGTGGGAAGCGGCGGTTCTCGTGGTTCCAGCGGAGTTCGAGGAACAGGTTGATGCCCTAATTGCAACCGTCGAAGGCGCAGATCTCGAAGAGCTGGACGTAGACGAGGACCAGATCGCTTTCGACGTCGAGGTGCTCAATTCTGAGGAACTCGAAGATCTTGACGCCCGCTTGTACGCCTCGGGAATAGCTCACTCGTGGACCGATGACCTCGAATTGTTGGTCAGTGAGAGCGATGCAGACTCGGTTGAGGAAATAATCAGCACTGTCCTAGACGGCGACCAGGATGACAACGGTGGCGATGGCCTTGCGGTTCAGTCCTATCTCTCGAAGCTGTATGTCTCGGTGGACAAACTGACCAAGAATCCATCGGATACCAAGCTTGTTTCACGGTTCCGTGACGCAAGCGAAGACGTGTCCACAATCGGGGTGCCCTACGGCATGAGCGGTTCGGACTGGGCTTCGCTCCTCGCCATGGTGGAGACGCTTCGCAGGCTCGTAGGTCATCGCCCTGAAGACCAAAGCGTCGAGGCCGACAAGGACGAACAAGCCCCGGACACGGAGCCGTCGGATTCGCAAACTCCGGATGAAGACGTCCCTGCTGAAGGCTCGGACGCGCCAGATGATGGAACAGATGGCCTAGATGAAGAGCCAGATGTTCGGGAGTTGACGGCTCAGTTGAGAGAGCGACTACGCGAATTGGTCTAGTCCCGATACCGTGGCGCCATGTTGTTGGCCGAGCTAGAGGTTTTTCACTCTCGACCAATAGCACCGACTCGTCGCGTGGCGCTCGGCGTCGTGGTGTTACCTACCACTCCCGCCCCTGGATTTGGTGGGCTGCTTCTAGCTGCAGTCGCTTCCAGCTTTCTTACCGATACGGATGAGGACCACCTCGACGATCTGTTGAGGTTGGCGCACCAGGTAGAACAGGGCGGCCAAATTGCGCAGCCAAGACTCCGTCACAGATTTCAAGAAGATCGAGTTGGGCTGCACAAGGTGCGACACAGGCTCTATGGAACCAGTACCGGTCTACATTTCGATATAGACGAGTCCGGTTCACCAGAACCGAATGTTCTCGCAGCGGTATATGCGGTGACACGGCTGAGCCCAGAGCTTCGTGGCGACATGATGGGAGCTGTCAGGCGTGGTCTTGGATGGCAGGGCGAGTTGGGGGAACGCTTCGTTGCCTATGTCAGCGAGCGCCAAGAACTCGCGGACTGGTCCAAGGTCGGAGGTCGCGACCCGGTGGTGTGGGCGATGGAGGTTCTCGGGCTGACCACGACAGAACAAGGACGCGAAGCTGTCCAAGAACAGTTCCGGACCATGCTCAAGGCCGCTCACCCCGACCACGGCGGAGAATCCGAGCATGCAGCCAATCGCATCTCGGAACTTACCGAAGCCCGTCGTATCTTGTTGGCGCGTTGACCATGGCATCAAGGAAACGCCCTGTTGGGGCCTTGTTGTTGACCCATGGAGCCGGCAGCGACCGCAACCACCAATCCCTTCTCGCAATCGAGCACGCCGCCGGGCATCTTCCGGTAAGGCGAATGGATTTCCCGTATCGCAAAGAGGGACGAAAGCCGCCAGACCGGGCCCCGAAGCTCATTGCATCCATCAACACAGAGGCTGATTCGTTCTGCAAAGAGGTGCACATTCGACCCTCTCGTCTCGTCTTGGGTGGGCGTTCCATGGGAGGACGGATGTGTTCGATGGCCAAGGCAGAAGGGTTAGCGGCGAGCGCACTTGTTCTCATTGCCTATCCGCTTCACCCGCCCGGCAAGCCAGACAAGCTTCGTACGCAACACCTCAGCGAGATTGACGTCCCGTGCCTGTTTGTGAGCGGGACCCGTGACCCGTTCGGCACTCCTGAGGAGCTCGAAGCAGCAACCTCGCTCATCCAAGCGCCGGTGACCCACCATTGGTTTGATGGCGCTCGCCATGAACTAAAGGGCCTCGATTCCGAGGTGGCCGAGGTGGTGGTTGGCTGGCTTGGCACCCTCGGCCGTAATGGCTAGCTCCCGCTAGTTCAGAGGTGGCGCTAGAGCAGGGCCCAGCGCATCTTCAGGGTTCAACTCCTCAAGTTCAACGTGGGCGGTCTCGGGGTAGAGCGTGAGGATCAGCACCGTCACGATGATGGGTCCAGCGGCCAATATCGCGAGGCCGGGACCTAGCTTGCCGTAGTGATCTGCGAGCCTGCCGGCGATGGTCAACCCAACAGCGCTGCCGGCCACACCTCCAAGGGTGATGAGACCATTGGCCTTGGCTCGAAGGGCCGTGGGAAACAGTTCTGGCCCGTACACGCCGAGGGCAGGAACAGTGAGCGCCGCAACTATGGTGCCCACAGTGAACAGGGCCCACATGGTCGGACCGCTTGTTTGGTAGGCGAGCGCCAACAACGTGGCCCCACCAAAGGTTCCAATAGCGCCGATCGTCTTTCTGCCTCGTTGTTCGGCAAGACGACCTCCCACAATGATCCCAATACCTCCCGGAGTTGTGGTGATCATGGTGAACAGCGCCAGCATTGGTGCGGTAAACCCATGTTCCTCCTTGAGGAACTCGTTCTGGAACTGTGTCATTGGAGCGAGAAACAACAACCCGAAGAATCCGCTGGCCCCAAGAAGTGCCAAGCGAGCGCCGTGGCCCTTGAAGGTTGCTTTGCCATGAGGCCTAACGAAACGTCGACTCTCGGGCAGACGTGCAGCCACGCCTAGGCACCACGGAAGTAGCAGGATCGGGACGACATACACCGCTCGCCATGCCCACGGCGCTAGGTCCGCGAAGGACACAACTGCCACGGCAAGACCTGCCCCTAGAGCACTGGTCATGGCCAAGACGCTGGCGGCAAAGGCTCTGCCCCCTGCTGGCATCTCCTCGGCGGCAACAACTACCAGCAGAAGAGACAAAGCCGTGGAGAACGCTCTGGTGAAGGTCTGCGTGGCGCCGAGCATCCAGAGTGTGGGGGCCACAGCGCCGGCGAGCGACCCGAGTGCGCCCCCAACAGCGCAGACCGAAAGAAGCTTTTTTCGTCCTCGTTTGTCCGCTGCAACCATGAGCAGGATCGACAGAAGTACCCCTGCCCTAACCGCTCCCAACGCCGCACCTTGAGCTGCATTCGAGGACCCGAATTCATCAGAAGCAAAGGTGATGGTCTGGGTGATCGTGGTTCCCAGGTAGCCAGCTAGCAGGGAAAGCCCACACAGTCTGCTGAGCACAGACGTTGCACGGGCGTTCAGCCGATCTGGCGGAGACCACCAAGGTGCACGATATGTCTCGCCATCTTTGAGCGCTTCGGGTGGCCCTGAGCGGGTGAGCTCACGCTTGACCAGAGGGCGAAACAACCGACCCCAGATGGGTATGGCGATCTTCCAACGGATCGTCTCTGTGACCTCGATATTGCCGTTGTCTAGCGGGGAACTGCACAGGGTTCGGGTGTAGACATCAAAGGGGCCCTCGGCGCAACCGAATTCGATCGGTTGTGAAAGCTCGGTGCTAGCAGGGGACTCCAAGGTCTCCTTGATGATGTCATCTCGTGGAATCTTGAGAGCATCGAATCCGTCTTGATCGGTGACGAACTTGTTGATGGTTGTGTTTGTCACGCGCTCGAACTGCCCATTCGGTGGTCCCCCTGATTGCCATGAGCTTTCCAGATCTGAGAGGTGAACGTTGAAGCACCCCAGCAGTTGGGCTTCATCTAGTTAGCCTGAGCATGGGACAATTGAGCCTCGTCGAAGGAGCGATGTGCGAGATCAAGTTCAACAGGTAGTCGAGTTACTGCGCCCGTCGATAGTTGGCGACAACGGTGACATCTCCTTGAGAGCCGTTGATGAGAGCACAGGGGTTGTCACCATTGAACTAACCAGCTCCTGCGATTCATGCCCTTCGTCCACCGCCACGCTCAAAGCGGGGATAGAACGCATCATCAAGGACCGGGTATCTGGCGTAACCAGCGTTGAACAGGTATTTCTCGCCCCACCAGAAGCCGAAACACCAGTCTCATTGTGAGCGTGATGGGCCAATGCCAGAGTCAATGACCATCTCGGAGCAGCTAGAGGCTGCACGCACAGGAGATCGCCTCACGCTCGCACGGCTCCTTTCCCATGTGGAACGAGGCGACGAGGCGTCTCGTGAATTGGGTTCTGTTGTGTTTCCTCTTGCCAAAGATGGATACACGATCGGGTTGACCGGCGCTCCTGGTGCTGGCAAGTCCACGCTTACCAGTGCACTGGTGGGCGAGTTCAGGTCCCGGTCTCAGCGAGTGGCAGTCCTAGCGGTTGATCCATCTTCTCCATTTACGGGGGGAGCATTGCTCGGCGATAGAACTCGTATGAACGACCACGCCCTAGACAAAGACGTATTCATACGGTCCATGGCAACACGGGGCCATCTCGGTGGGCTAGCGCTCGCCACCCCAGAAGCTATTCGGCTCCTGGACGCGGTTGGGTTTGCGTGGGTGATCGTGGAGACCGTGGGGGTGGGGCAGGTGGAAGTAGAGATTGCTGGCGCAGCCGATACCACTGTGGTTGTGATCAATCCGGGCTGGGGAGACAGCGTTCAGGCAAACAAGGCCGGGCTCATGGAGATTGCAGACGTTTTCGTGGTGAACAAAGCCGATCGCGAAGGAGCCAAGCAGAGCGCGAGAGAGCTTGAGACCATGCTGGACTTGACCAGAGGATCTAGGTCGTGGCGACCACCAGTGGTTCTGAGCGTCGCCACCACGGGTGAGGGCTCCGCGGAACTATGTGATGCGGTATTGGCACACCGCGATCATTTGACCGTATCGGGGGAGTTGACTCAACGCCGAGCGCAAAGAGTCGACGAGGAGTTGTCGCTTGTTTTGACCCAGCGGCTGCGTGCACTGGTGTCAGATCATCTGGGCTCAAGCGCCGTCGAACAGATCCGTACAGACCTAGCGGAGCGAAGAATTGACCCTTGGGCTGCGGCGGATCAACTGCTTGGTGGTTTAGGGTCCATTTCATGAGTGAAGCTCCAGTACTTGTAGAACTTGAACGCCACGACGATGGGGTAGCGGTTATCCGCCTCAACAACCCCAAGGTCAACGCCATCTCGTCTGAGGTACTTCGTCAGCTCCATTCAGTGGTGAAGACTCTGGAAGCCGATCTTCCACGAGCGGTGGTGGTGACTGGAAGCGATCGCTTCTTTGCTGCGGGTGCAGACATAACCGAGTTCACCGGTCCAGAGGCTGCGCAGGCCATGGGTCCGCTCTTTCTCGAAGGTCTGAATGCCCTGGCGGCACTCAACCGGCCCACGATCGCTTCGATCTCAGGGTTCGCGCTTGGCGGTGGTCTTGAGCTGGCGTTGTCGTGTGACTTGCGGATTGCCTCGTCCAAGGCAAAGGTCGGTCTTCCAGAGATTCTTCTTGGAATCATTCCCGGAGGAGGAGGGACCCAGCGTCTTGCCCGGCTCATCGGTCCGTCACGGGCCAAGGACCTCATTTTCTCGGGCCGTCAGGTTGGTGCCGAGGAAGCACTGTCCATCGGGCTTGTAGAGCGCGTTGTGGAACCAGAAGAACTGTGGGACAAGACGCTGGAGTGGGCCAGAGAGCTTGGCGCCGGTGCATCTGCGGCTATGGGGTTCGCCAAGAGGGCTATAGATGCGGGGCTTGAGACCACCTTGGCCGAGGGACTGAAGCTGGAGCAGGAACAGTTTGTCGATGTGTTTCGGACAAACGACGCCAAGGTTGGTGTTGCTTCGTTCCTGGAGAATGGACCCGGCAAGGCAACGTTCAGCGGTTCCTAGACAAACCGAACAGATTGCCTCGTAGAGTTTGAGAATCAGACGGTGGACAATCTGCCATTGCGGGGCACACTGCTTGGGTGGATCACACAGACGATTTAAATCTGGCCTACGGCGCCACAGTTGCTTCTACGGTGGCCGACGTGCTGCGTTCGCGCCGTACCAATCTTCAGGTGAAGCCTGACGACGAGATAGCCAGAGCCGACATCGAGCTCCTCATCGAACTAGCCACATGGGCGCCCAATCACAAGAGGACCTGGCCGTGGCGCTTCACAGTTCTTCAAGGTTCTGCCAGAGCCAGATTTGGTGAGGCGCTGGCTAGTGCTGCACAGCAGGTCAGCACTATTGCGCCCGACAAACGCTCGAAGTTGCCCACCAAGTACCTCCGTAGTCCGGTCGTTCTGCTCGTGTGGACCCATGTTTCCTCAGACCCGGTTGTAGCCCGAGAGGACCGAGACGCAACTGCTGCGGCGGTTCAGAACATTCTGATCGCTGCTACTGGCCTGGGTATGGCCAGCTACTGGGGATCTTTGCCGGAGGTGTTGTGGGACGGTGCACGGGAGTTCGCAGGCCAAGACAGCGATGCTGATCCCGTGGCGCTCATCTATCTTGGTTGGCCCATTGGCAAGCCGCTGGCCCCACCGCGGGGACCTGCCGATACTACGTGGCTAACGCAGTAGCAGGGGTGGGTAGCCTGTGACCCTTGTGAAGGCCCGAGATCCGCGCTGGTATCAAAGAGCGACTTTCTATGAAGTGCTCGTTCGCGGGTTCCGTGACTCGAACGGAGACGGTTCAGGGGACCTGCGCGGGGTAACCGAGAAGCTGGACTATCTCGAATGGCTAGGGGTCGATTGCCTATGGCTGCTGCCGTTCTACGCGTCCCCGTTGAAGGACGGCGGTTATGACATTGCTGACTACTTCACGGTCCATCCAGATTTCGGCACGGTTGGTGACGCAGCCGAGCTAATTGATGAAGCGCACAGGCGTGGAATCCGAGTGATCTCCGATCTCGTGATGAACCACACCAGCGACCAGCACCCTTGGTTTCAGGAGTCGAGATCTAGCCGAACCAACGACAAGGCGGACTGGTATGTGTGGAGCGACGACAACGAACGCTGGTCCGATGTACGGGTCATCTTCTCGGACTATGAGCCTTCCAATTGGAGTTGGGAGCCTGCACGCGAGCAGTACTACTGGCACCGGTTCTTTCACCATCAACCTGACCTGAACTACGACAACCCCGCTGTGGCGGACGCGATGGTTGATGTGGTGCGGTACTGGCTCGGTCTCGGCCTGGACGGGTTTCGCCTCGACGCGGTGCCATACCTGTATGAACGTGACGGATTCAACGGCGAGAATGCACCTGAGACCCACGACTACCTGCGACGTATTCGTCGGGTGGTAGACGAAGAGTTCCCGGGCAGTGTTTTGCTGGCGGAGGCCAACCAGTGGCCATCTGACGCCATCAAGTATTTCGGGAACGAGGAGGAGCCCGAATGCCACATGAATTTCCATTTTCCGCTGATGCCACGAATGTTCATGGCAGCGCGTCAACAGCAGTCCTATCCCATTCGCGAAATCTTGGCGCAGACCCCAACCATCCCAGATGGGGCGCAGTGGGGGATCTTCCTTCGTAACCACGATGAGTTGACCCTGGAGATGGTCACCGATGAAGAGCGCGACTACATGTACGCGCACTACGCGAAGGATCCCCGCATGAAGCGCAACGCTGGGATCTCGCGGCGGTTTCTGCCGCTGCTCGAAAATGATCGTCGTGTCGCAGAGTTGTTCTATGGCTTGTTGTTCAGTCTTCCGGGTAGCCCCGTCATGTATTACGGCGACGAGATCGGAATGGGTGACAACATCTACTTGGGTGACCGTGACGGCGTGCGCACACCAATGCAATGGACCCCGGATCGCAACGGCGGATTCTCAACCGCCGATTTCGCGCAGCTCTACCTCCCTGCCCAGATGGATCCGGTCTATGGGTATCAGGCCATCAACGTCGAGTCTCAACTTCGCAACCCGAGTTCTTTGCTGCACTGGGTGCGTCTGATGATCCACACCCGCAAGCAACACAGTGTCTTTGGCACTGGAGATTTCGCAGTGCTTGAGGTGGCCAACGAAACCGTGCTTGCGTTCCTTCGTCATCAGGACCGTGAAGACAGCGCAGATGACATCGTGTTGTGCGTCAACAATCTGTCCGATGTGGCCCAGCCGGTGGAGATCGACCTGAGCGAGTTCAAGGGGAAGGTTCCAGTTGAACTGTTCGGTCGAGTGGAGTTCCCGCCGATCGGCGACAGCCCTTATTTCGTCACACTCGCGCCCTATGGGTTCTACTGGTTCTCGCTCGTCGATGAACCGGGCGACGACCTCGAATAGTTCCAAACAGTTAGCGTCACTAGCAGTGCAACCATTTCCCCCCATGTCATCAAGTCCAATTCAGACCTGCGCCTGGCACCACGACCGGCCAGCCGGGGTCATCTGCCAACGCTGTGACCGTCCCATCTGCCCCAGTTGTATGCATCAGGCATCTGTTGGTTTCCACTGCCCGGACTGCACCAAGAAGGGAGCCCAGAGGGTTCAGCACGGCATAGGTGCAATCGCCACAAGGCCTGTCGTAACCCAGGCTCTGATAGGGATCAATATTGCGGTCTTCGTGATCGGGATGCTGGTGAGCGGCAACGCTGGACGCTACTTGTCTGGGTCTGTGACCAGTTTCCACATCGATTTCGGACTGATCGCCAGAGGTTGTAGTGCTGCGATCGGCAATGTCTGCGTAGGAACCGTTGGCGTAGGTGATGGCGAGTGGTATCGGATAGTGACCTCTGGTTTTTTGCATTACGGGCTCATTCACATTCTGGTGAACATGTATGCCCTGTGGGTACTTGGGTCAGCAGTTGAACAGATGGGTGGTCGGGCCAAGCTGGGGGTCGTCTATGGCGTTGCCCTCTTGGCCGGGGCCTTCGGTGCTTTGTTGCTATCTCCAGGGGACCTAACTGCTGGAGCGTCAGGGGCGATCTATGGTCTCATGGGGGCGATCTTCTTGGCGATGCGCGCGAGGGGGATCCCGTTTCGCAATTCGCCGCTCCTTGGAGTCCTTCTGCTCAATCTGATCCTCACGGTTGGCCTGAACGGGATCTCGCTCGGCGGCCACGTCGGGGGTCTGATCGGCGGCGGAATCGCCGGCTGGGTGCTGTTCGACTACGCCAATCAGCCAAATGTCAACGTCAAAGTTCCGTGGGTCATATGTGCAGCGGTAGGTCTGGCTCTGGTGGTTGGGTCGGTCTTGGTGTCGAACGGGGCGTCCCTGGGCTAAACGGGCAAAGGGTCTGGCTCTAGACCCTGCCGCTTTCGACGAGAGCCCGAAGTACCTGAAGATTGCGGCGCCAAATCCGTTTGAGGATCCGTGACCCGAAAAAAGCGCCGAACGGGCCACCAAGCCACCAGGGGAAATACAGTCGTTCATCCCACGTGAAACGGCATCGGCCTCCCCGGGCTTTGGCCAAGGTGAATCGTCCGGTGCCTGTCACCAATCCGACGTGACGAACTCCAATGAGCTTGCCTTCATGCCATTGCGTGATCTCCATGGCATCTGTGAGATGAATGGGGCCGACCTTGGTCCTGCATTCGAAGCGGGTGCCGATTCCAGATCTGCGACGAGTGGTGAATGTGATCGACTCAGCGTCTGCCATCCAGTCCACATGGCGCTCGATGTGACGAACCTCTTCCCACACAACACTTGTGGGAGCGTCGATAATGGTGGACACCCGGATTCGAGCCATCGTCACAGCCTAGAGAACGCGCGGGCGGACCCCTCAGAGCCTCGATCGACACCTTGAGATCTCGTCTTTGAGAAAGTGCGTATGCATGCATTTGGGTCAATGGCATAGCGACGCGGGGAACTGTTGGACCAAACTGCGCAGGTGGATGGGTACGAAACGAGTTCCTACGGTGACGGGCTTGCCGAGGTGTACGACGAATGGTTCGCCAACGTTGGGGACCTCGATGCCGTTGTAGAACTGGTCTCACAACTCGCATCTTCTGGCAACGGCTCGGTGATGGAACTTGGCGTGGGCACCGGTCGCATTGCTCTACCACTAGCGGCGAGAGGTCTGAGTGTGCTCGGAATCGATGGTTCCGAACTCATGTTGGAGCGCCTCGCCCAAAAGGACCCGGGCGCTACGGTCGAGCGTTTGCATGGGGATTTCTCGGTGATTTCCTTACCGCAAAGAAAGTTCGAGGTCGCGTTCGTGGCCTTCAATACGTTGTTCAACCTCGTAGAGCCTGGGGCTCAGGCTCGATGCTTTCAATCTGTGTCGGCGCACCTGAGCGCTAGCGGATCATTTCTGATCGAGGCTTTTGTGCCTGACCCGGCCGGGCCCAAAGCGACGATCGAGCCCCGTACCATTGCCCTTGACAGGGTGGTGCTCTCAGCAAGCAAGTCTGATCCGAACGCTCAAGAGGTGATGGGTCAGTACATCGACATCAGTAGCGACGGAATTGTGATGAGGCCTTGGCAGATTCGCTGGTCAACCCCAGAACAGTTGGATGAGATGGCTAGCGACGCGGGTCTGGTGCTGAGCGAGAGGTGGGAGGACTGGAGCAGGTCCCCGTTCTCGGAGACCTCACCCACCCACCTGTCTCGTTATCAACTTGCATGAGTGCCCGTAGCTCGCCCTGCATCAAATCGTTGGAGCGTCACTAGCCTGTGCGCGTGAGCTTTGCCTACCTGGATCATGCGGCGTCCACGCCGATGCGACCCGAGGCTATTGCGGCGATGCTTGACATCTTGGAGAACGCCCCTGGCAATCCCTCGGGTCAACACACGTGGGCCAGGCGGGCTCGTCGAGCGATAGATGACGCTCGCGATGTGGTTGCCGACACCATTGGCGCCAATCCCGGTGAGATCGTGTTCACCTCTGGTGGTACCGAGTCAGACAACCTCGCCATCTTGGGTACGAGTCGAGCCGTTGGCGCGGCGTCGGTGTGTTTCGAAACCGACCATCACGCTTCTGTCGAGCCGGTCCAATTGAGCGGTGGCGTGGTCTTGAGTGTGGAGGGCGTAGCGGCGCTCAACCCGCAACTCGTGCGAAGGCAGCTAAACGAGTTGGGCGATATAGCTGTCGTATCGTTTTGTGCGGTCAACAGCGAACTTGGTCTGGTTGCGCCAGTTTCAGAACTGGTCGAATCCATACGGTCGGCCGCGCCTCGAGCCCTGGTCCACATAGACGCAGTAGCGGCCGCTTCGTGGCTTGACCTTCGAGCGATGTGGGAGATGGTTGATCTCATGACATTGAGCGGTCACAAAGTCGGCGGACCCAAGGGTGTTGGGGTCCTTGGGGTCAGAGCGGGTACGCCGCTTTCCCCCGTAGTGGTTGGCGGAGCCCAAGAGCGTGAAAGAAGGGCAGGCACACAGAACCTTGCAGGTGCGGTGGCCATGGCGGCGGCTCTAGAGGTAGCGGTGCGTCAGCGAGATTCAAGTGTGGAACGGATAGGAGAGCTTCGAGATCGGCTTCGCAAAGGACTGTTGAACGAACTCGGCTCGCAAGTGTCCGAGACTCTCAAACCCGACGACGGAGCGCAGATTCCCAACACATTGCATCTGTGCGTTCGTGACGTTCATCGTGAGGCTCTGCTGCTTCGCCTGGATCAGCGCGGCGTAGCCGCATCAGCTGGTTCTAGTTGCGCTAGCGGCGCACCCGAGCGTTCACATGTGGTGGAGGCGCTTCGTATGCCCGGCGATCTTCGCGATGGAGCACTTCGGCTTTCGCTTGGTTGGAATACCACCGCCGAGGAAGTGGATCATGCCTTGAGCGTGATCCCAGCCACGGTGAGACAACTGGCGCAAACGACTACGAGTGAGGTGGCCAGGTGAAGGTAATGGTGATGATGTCTGGGGGCGTGGACTCATCGGTGGCTGCGGCGCTGGTGCGTGACGCAGGCCACGATGTGGTGGGTGTGACACTCAAGTTGTGGGGTGGTGAGAGCGATTCTGGTTGCTGCTCGGTGAGCGACGTGGACGATGCCCGACGAGCCGCGGATGCGCTGGGAGTTGACCACCACGTCTTTGATTTCTCCGATTCGTTCACCCGCCACGTCGTAGAGCCATATGTCCAGGACCATCAGGTGGGCAGAACCCCTAATCCATGTATCGAGTGCAATCGTCACCTCAAGTTTGCAGCGGTGGACGAGCGGGCGCGCTCGCTCGGCTTTGACGCGGTGGCTACTGGCCATCACGCCCGAATTGTTCTTAAGGACGATGGGACCTATCGGATTGCGCGCGGGGCGGACCCTGCCAAGGACCAGAGCTATGTGTTGCACATGTTGGATCAGGAGCACCTCGCGAGGACGCTGCTCCCAATTGGACACATGACCAAGACGGAGGTGCGCGCTCTCGCTCAACGCTTTGGTATGAGAACTGCCACCAAACCCGACAGCCAGGACGTGTGCTTCATCACCAGCAAGCAGGGTCGGGAATCGTTTCTGGCTCAGCGCACCACCCTCACGCCGGCCACAGTGCTGGATCAGTCGGGCAAGGAGCTGGGTTCCGTTGGATCAGCCCAGATGGTCACCATCGGCCAAAGGAGAGGGCTTGGGCTCCCTGGAGGAACAGCACCCCAGTTCGTCCTCGACGTTGATGTAGAAGGCCAGAGAGTTGTTGTAGGAGAGCGACGAGACTTGAGGGTTGACTCGCAGCCCTTTGAGAGGCTCGCATGGAGTTCGGACCAGATAGCCGGAGAAGTTC
>JAGQSI010000109.1 GCA_020439605.1 Acidimicrobiales bacterium
CGACATCCTGACCGAGGCCGAGGAATCCGCCCGGCGTCAGGCCGAGTTCGCAGAACGCTCGCAACTGTTCATGGACGCGCTTGATGTCGATGAAATGGTGGCGCAGCTGCTGGTATCCGAAGGTTTCGCCACCCTGGAAGAAGTCGCCTATGTGGAAATCGACGAGTTGCTGGTGATCGACGGCTTTGACGAGGATACTGCGGTCGAACTGCAAACCCGCGCCCGCGAATGCATCGAAAAAATCCACGCCGAAGCAATCGAAAAGGCCCGCGCCCTTGGCGTGCAGCAAAGCCTGTTCGATTTCGAGGGCCTGACCCCGGAAATGTTCGTCGCTTTGGGCGAGGACGGCATCAAGACGCTGGACGATTTCGCCACCTGTGCCGACTGGGAACTGGCGGGCGGCTATACCACTGTCAACGGCGAGCGCGTCAAGGACGAGGGGCTTTTGGAAAAATTCGACATGTCGCTGGAAGAGGCGCAGAACCTGATCATGACCGCCCGCATCCAGTTGGGCTGGGTCGATCCCGCCGATCTGGTGGGCGAGGAAGAAGAAACCGAAGTCGAAGAAGGAGTCGAGGCCTGATCCTTCAGGCTTCGGAACGTGCCCGTGACCCGCGGCGGCCGATCAAAGATCCGGGGCGAACCCGAAAGACGCTGCATCGCCACCGGCGAGGTGTTGCCGATGGCGGCGCTGATTCGATTTGTCGTCGGGCCGGATCGGGTGATCGTGGTCGATGTCACCGGCAAGCTGCCGGGGCGCGGCATCTGGGTTGCCGCCGACCGCACGGCCATTCAAAAGGCGGTGAACAAGCGCCTGTTCGCGCGCTCTGCCAAGCAGGCGGTTGAGGTTCCTGCAACGCTCGTGCAGAATGTCGAGGTGCAGTTGCTGCGCCATCTCACTGGCCTGATTGCCCTGGCCCGCAAGTCGGGGCAGGCTTTCGCCGGGTTTGAGAAGGTCAAGGAGGCGGCGACGAAAGGTTCCGTTGCCGTTCTGCTACAGGCTTGTGACGGATCCGCGGCGCAAAAGGCCAAGATTCGCCCCAACCGGGGTAAAACCTCTGTGATTTCCTGCCTTTCCGCCAAGGAATTGGGTGTGGCATTCGGGCGGGAAAATGTGATACATGCGGCGCTTGCCGCTGGCGGACTGAGCGAACGTATAGTAGAGGGTGCCACAAGACTGGCTGGCGTCCGCAATGGACTCGTCCCGAATGGGGCTGATGCATCCGGCACGGGGCCGGAACAAGAAGGTGCGAAAGACGTATGACTGAGAACGACAACAAATCCGGCAAACCCCTCGGCCCTCGTGGTGGCGGCGACCGGAGTCATGTGCGCCAGAGCTTTTCCCATGGCCGGACAAAATCGGTTGTGGTCGAGAAAAAGCGCAAGCGTGTGGTCGTACCCAAGCCCGGTACGGCGGCACCTGCCGTTTCAACCACCACACCGGCATCAACCGTACCGTCCAAGGGCAAACCTGTATCCAAACGCCCGGCTGGCATTTCCGACGCCGAAATGGAACGCCGCCTGCAAGCCCTGAAGGCCGCCAAGGCCCGCGAAGCCGATGAGACAGCCCTGCGCGAGGAAGAAGCCCGCAAACGCGAAGAGGAACGCGAAGAAAAGCGCGCCGAACTGGAAGCGAAAGAACGCGAAGATCAGGAACGCGAAGAACGCCTGCGCGCCAAAGAGGCTGAAGAAGCCAAGAAACAGGCCCGCGAGGCCGCCAAGACCGCCGCCGCCGAACAGTCGGCCGATATGGCGATTCCCGTACCTGCAACCGATGAAGACGCAAAGCCTTCGGCCTCTCGTCAGGCACCAGCGGTCAAGAAATCCGCCGACCGGCCGGCCCGCGAGGAACCGAAAAAACCGCAGCGCACCAAGGACGATGATCGTCGCCGTTCCGGCAAGTTGACGATCAACCAGGCACTGGCCGGGCGTGAAGGCGGCCGCCAGAGATCTATGGCGGCAATGAAACGCGCCCAGGAACGCGAGCGCCGCAAGGCCATGGGCGACGGTGGCGAGCGTGAAAAGATCATGCGCGACGTGCAGATCCCCGAGGCAATCACGGTTCAGGAACTTGCCAACCGCATGGCCGAACGGGTTGCCGCCGTGGTAAAGACCCTGATGCAGAACGGCATCATGGCAACCCAGAATCAGGCCATCGACGCCGACACCGCCGAACTGGTGGTCGAGGAATTCGGTCACCGCGTGGTGCGGGTTTCCGACGCCGATGTCGAGGATGCGATCGACACCGTTGAAGACGCCGCCGAGGATCTGAAACCGCGCGCACCGGTCATTACCATCATGGGCCATGTCGATCACGGCAAGACCTCACTTCTGGATGCAATCCGCAAGACCAGCGTGGTCTCAGGCGAGGCGGGCGGCATTACCCAGCACATCGGTGCCTATCAGGTTGTCAAGAACGACAAGCCGATCACCTTCATCGACACTCCCGGTCACGAAGCCTTCACGGCCATGCGTGCTCGCGGTGCAGACGCGACCGACATCGTCGTGCTCGTAGTTGCGGCAGATGACGGCGTCATGCCCCAAACCATCGAGGCCATAGACCACGCACGCGCTGCCGGTGTGCCGATCGTGGTTGCGCTCAACAAGATAGATCGTGACCAAGCAGATCCTGACAAGGTCTTGGCCCAGCTCGCTGAGCGTGATCTTGTACCTGAAGACTGGGGTGGCGACACCATCGTGTGCCAGGTCTCGGCTCTACAAGGTCTGGGCATAGACGAGCTTCTCGACAACCTGCTCGTGGTGGCAGAACTCGAAGACCTTCGAGCCAACCCCAGTGGTCGGGCCAAAGGTGTCGTGCTCGAAGCCAAGCTCGACGCTGGGCGTGGCCCAGTGGCAACAGTGCTGGTCCAGCGTGGAACACTCAAGGTTGGAGATCCCCTCGTTGCCGGTCCAGCATGGGGCCGCGTGCGTGCGCTCATCAACGACAAGGGCGAACAGGTCAAAGAAGCTGGTCCTTCGGCGCCAGTACAGGTGCTTGGTCTGTCCGATGTGGCAGCAGCAGGCGATGACTTCGTGGTTGCCAAGGACGAGCGTTCGGCCTCCAAGGTTGCCGAACAGCGTGAGCATTACCACCGCATGGCCAACATCTCGGGGTCTGCTTCTGTGGTTCACGGCGGAGCAAAGCTCGAAGACATCTTCAGCCAGATTCAAGCTGGCGAGGTCGCGACACTCAACCTCATCGTCAAAGCAGACGTCACCGGTTCTCTTGAGGCCGTGACCGCAAGTCTTAAACGACTTGAGCGTGACGAGGTGAAGCTTTCGTTCGTACGTCAAGGTGTCGGTGGCATCTTGAAGTCAGACATCGAACTGGCGCTGGCATCCAACGCCACGATCATTGGTTTCAACGTTCGTCCGGATCGCCAGATCCGTGAACTAGCAGACTCTGAAGACGTCGAGATTCGTACCTACGAAGTCATCTACCACCTCCTCGAGGACATCGAGTCCGCCATGGTCGGCATGCTCGCTCCCGAGTTCGAAGAGGTTGTTACCGGCGAAGCCGAAGTACGTGAGATCTTCTCGGTGCCAAAGGTTGGCAAGATCGCTGGTTGTTACGTCACCAACGGACAGATCACCCGTGGCTCCAAGGTTCGCTTCCTTCGCGAAGGGACGATCATCTGGAAGGGTGCCATCAACTCCTTGCGCAGGTTCAAGGACGACGTTCGCGAAGTCAACCAGGGCTTCGAGTGCGGTATCGGCCTCACGGACTTCCAGGACCTCAAAGATGGCGACATCATCGAGACCTACGAGGATCGCGAGATTCCACGAAACTAACTATTGACCCGGATAATTGACCGGGTTCTTGGTTGGTGGATCGGTAGGCTCAAGTCGCTGTGTTTGCCTGCGTACTGGTTGTCGATCTGTTTGTGCCCGCTGCGCACTCCCTCAAGGAGAAGCGTGCAGCGATCACTCCGATACTTGAGGGCGCTCGACGTAGACATCGTGTGTCTGTATCAGAGGTTGCTCACCAGGACCTGTGGCAGCGCAGCGAACTCGCCTTTGCCACGGTGGCATCTAGCGAGACCAATGCCAGAGAAGTCATCGATGCCGTTGAACGATTCGTATGGTCGTTTCCTGAGGTTGAGGTGACTGCCGCCCGGCGCTCGTGGCTCGAAGAGGAGAACTAGAACGCATGAAACGACGCACCACAGCTCGCGACTATCCGCGTACAGCTCGGCTCAACACTCTTGTTCGTGAGATCCTTGGTGGAGAGCTAGAACGCATAGATGACGAACGCCTCATGTTTGTGACCTTCACGAACGTCGTGGTGGATGCAGACCTCAAGCATGCAGTTGCCTATTACGACCATTCGCGTGGAGACGACGCAGACGAAGAGGTGGCTGAAGCATTCGAGGAGCTGCGTCATCGCTTTCAAGGAGCCATTGCCGCCCAGGCACGCATCAAGAGAACGCCTGAACTCAGGTTTGAACTCGATGGTGTGCTTCGTAACGCTCAACACATCGATCGGGTGATCAAAGGACTGAAGGATCTGAGCCCCGATGCCGAGCCGGTGCAGTTCGACCCTGAGCTGTACCGCAGCGCTCCAGCCGAAGAAGACTGATGGCCAAACGCCCCCACACCGGCCCTGACGGGCTAGTAGTTGTCGACAAGCCTGCGGGCTGGACCAGCCACGATGTGGTAGCCAAAAGTCGGGGATTGCTGGGGACCCGCAAAGTCGGCCATGCCGGTACCCTCGACCCAGATGCTACGGGCGTCTTGTTGCTGGGCGTGGGACGGGCCACCAAGCTGTTGAGGTTCTTGTCTCCGTTGGGTAAGGCCTATGTGGGCGAGGTGAGCCTTGGAGTGGAGACATCCACCCTCGATGCCGCCGGTGAAGTTACTGCCACCCACGACATGGCCAACGTGACCTTCGACGACATTCGAAGGGTAGCGGCCACTTTCGTCGGCGACATCGAGCAGATCCCACCGATGGTTTCGGCGGTAAAGATCGATGGCAAACGCCTCCACGAGCTCGCCCGCAAAGGCATCGAGGTAGAGCGCCCGCCCAGAGCAGTGACAATCCATACCTTGGATGTGCTGCCCGGGCCAGCAGATGAGCCAAACGTGTTCACCATGGCGGTGTCGTGTTCGTCGGGAACCTATATACGTACGCTCGCTGCAGACATCGGCACAGCCCTGGGCGGGGGAGCCCACCTACGTAATCTGCGCCGCACCAGCGTCGGTCCCTTCACGCTCGGCGAAGCCGTCGCCCTGGAAAAGGTGGGGCCGGACGTGGTGCTGCCAATGGTTGAGGCTGTTCGACATCTCGACTCTGTCGTGGTCAGCGCCGAGGTTGCCGAAGAGGTGAAGGTGGGTAAGGTGCTCGCTCGTCATGTGCTCGGGGTGAGCGGCGATGGCTCTGGGCCCTTTGCGGTGCTCGCAGATCAACAGACCCTCCTGGCTGTCTACGAGCCGTTTCGCGGCGACACACTCAAGCCGATCCTCGTTATCCCAGACCTCTAGGCCACGGCTCTGATCCTGGGCGGATCAGGCATGAAGCGCGGAGATCCGCGACTATGTAGCCATGCCTAGCGATTACGACGTATTGGTGATTGGGTCCGGCTTCGGTGGGAGTGTGTCGGCGCTGCGTCTCACCGAGAAGGGCTACCGGGTTGGTGTGATCGAGGCCGGGCGTAGATTCGACGTGGACACTCTGCCAAAAAGTAGTTGGCAGCTTCGGAAGTTCTTGTGGGCACCAGGTCTGGGCATGCGTGGTATCCAACGCATCACACCACTCAAGGATGTGGCGGTGCTCTCAGGTGCCGGAGTGGGTGGCGGGTCCCTGGTTTACGCCAACACGCTCTATGAACCACTCGCGCCGTTCTATTCGGACCCGCAGTGGGGCCACATCACGAACTGGCGTGAGGAACTCGCCCCGTTCTATGACCAAGCTCGACGAATGCTGGGAGTGAACGAGGTACCAGAAGACACTCCTGCCGATTCATACATGCATGATCTTGCTGGTCGACTCGGAGTGCCCGAGAGCTATCACCGCACCCCGGTTGGTGTGTATTTCGGAAAGCCCGGCGAGCGTGTCGAGGACCCATATTTCGGGGGAGAGGGACCGGATCGTTTTGGTTGCACCCACTGCGGTGGTTGCATGGTTGGTTGCAAGTTCGGGGCGAAGAACACCCTCGATCGCAACTACCTCTATCTTGCTGAGAAGAACGGTGCAACCATTCACCCCGATCGACAGGTAGTGGATCTAGAGCCTCTAGCCGGTGGAGGTTGGAAGGTCACCACGCAGCGCCCCGGAGCATGGATCCGTAAACAGCGCAAAGTGTTCACAGCAGAGCAGGTTATTTTGTCGGCGGGGGTGCTCGGCACCGTCAAGCTGCTGTTGAGGCTCCGAGACGAGGGCCGACTGCCACAATTGTCTGGTCGTCTCGGTGACGTGGTTCGTACCAACAGTGAAGCCATCGTTGGTGCTTCGGCAAAGGTGCCCAAACCTGAATTGACTCACGGG
>JAGQSI010000110.1 GCA_020439605.1 Acidimicrobiales bacterium
GATGACGAAGGAATGGAGATGCCCGCTACGGCTGCTCACCTGCACCATTTCGTCATCAACAACAAGTCCAAGAAGAACCCTGCATGCCCGGGTGGGAGCACGTTTGGGCTGCCCGGCGAAATAGTTGGGGCGTCCGGTGCCGAAAAGACCGCCCTCAAACTTGATGATCCCTACGGTGTGATGGTCAAGGATTCAGATGACTGGACCGGGGTGTATGAGCTCATGAGCCGGTCCATGGAAACCCGCGAGGTCTACATCACCTACGACATCACCTACCGCAGAGATGTTCAGAACGTGCGCCCAGTCACGCGCTACTTCGGATCAGCTACTGGTTGTAGTTCGTTCACCTGGACCGTCAACGGTTCAGGGCAGCCAGACACCCAGTCCACCTACATCAAGATCCAAAAGCCTGGGCGGTTGATCGCAGGTGGGGCCCACGTCCACAACGGCGCCAGCCACGCAGACATTGTCAATGATCGCGGCCGGCGTCTGTGCCGTTCAGAGATTCAATACGGAGACCATGAAGTGGGCCACGGTATGGGCCATTCCATGAGGGGCCTACGCGCTGATGCGGCCACCACCACCATCGTTGGAGAACCCATCACAGATGACGAGTACCCACCGGAGTTCTACGACGACGATTTGGAAATCAAATCAATTAGCGCATGCGGGTTGGCTGAGAAGGTCAGCGCCGGCGAACGCATACGCTTTGACGCCGTCTACCAGAACGACCGCTCTCGAAGTGGAGTAATGGGTATCTACTCATTGTTTGTCTGGGAAGGTGGCGGTCCCGTCACTCCGGGGCCTCGTGGTGCCGAGCCCATTCGTGGTAACCCCAACTACACGGGCTGATCAAACAGGCTGAACGTGCTCATATTGGCCAGTGCGTCACCGAGGCGCAGAGACCTCCTAGCAACGCTGGGTGTGCCCTTTGAGGTACGCCCACCCGATGTGGACGAGACCCCGGTAGGTGGTGAAACACCCGAGGAACTTGTCCGGCGTCTAGCCGTGGCCAAAGCAGAGGCAGCACTTTCGGCCGCTGTGGAACGGCCGATCGTGGTACTTGCTGCGGACACGATCGTGGCCCTCAACGGTGACGTGCTCGGTAAGCCTGTTGATGAACGCGATGCTGCTCGAATGCTCGAAAAGCTCTCAGGTACTCGCCATCAGGTTCACACTGGCGTAGCAGTGGCGCTGTCTAGCTCCCCAAGCAGCGCGAACATCGACGTCGAGGTGGCCACCACTCACGTCCATATGTCCGAGTGGACCGGTGAGGAGATAGAGGCCTACGTGGCCACCGGAGAACCAATGGATAAGGCCGGCTCATATGCCATTCAGCATGAAACCGGAGATCGCAAGGTCACCAAGATCGAGGGCGATTTCGACAATGTGGTCGGATTGCCCATGAGTGTTGTGCACCGGATGCTCGCAGAGGCCGGAGTAGTAGGGGCAGGAGGCGCAGAGGCAGGAGTGCGGGTACCTCAGCCGCCAGAGGTGTAGTTGTCCGCCCCTGCACCAAGAAGAGCAGGCGAGTCGCGGTCCTCCCAGAAATGTTCGGGGACCGTAACAGGGCGTGGGCCATGTTGATGGCCGCGGGGCAACCCGATCGATTCTGCGGGCAGTTCAACCAACGGATCCATCTCATCGAGAATCGTTTCGAACTCGGCTAGATCATCAGCAGCGACGAGCTTTCTACGCATCGCAGGACCTACGGGGTAACCCTGGAGATACCAGCCAACATGTTTGCGAAGGTCACGGACTCCAACCCGGTCTCCATGCCATTCAGTGAGACGTCTGGCATGGTCCCTCATGGCATCACGAACATGGCCGAGCAGCGGAGCAGAGTTAACCTCTCGGCCCTCAAAGGCCGCCACCAGATCTCCAAACAGCCATGGTCGACCAAGACAACCTCGACCCACGACTACTCCGTCACAACCGGTCTGGTTCATCATGGCCACAGCGTCTGAGGCAACCCAGATATCGCCGTTGCCCAGAACAGGCACCTCGCTCACCGCTTCTTTGAGACGAGCAATTGCATTCCAGTCCGCTCGTCCGGAATACGCCTGTTCCGCGGTTCTGGCATGAAGCGCAACAGCGGCTGCACCTTGGGCCGCAGCGATCGGCCCGGCGTCGAGGTAGGTGAGGTGATCCGCGTCTATGCCCATGCGCAGTTTCACCGTGACCGGGACATCTCGGGCACCTTCGACAGCGCCTGCAACGACGTTGGCAAAAAGTGTCCGTCGCCACGGCAACGCCGAACCTCCGCCATGACGGGTGACCTTGCGTACCGGGCAGCCGAAGTTCAAGTCGATGTGTTGGGCACCGAGTTCGTCCACGAGAAGCCGAGCGGCATCTCGAAGTACCGCAGGATTGGTTCCATAGAGCTGCATGGAACGGGGTTGTTCACCCGGCCCGAAGCGTGCGAGCTGACGAGTCTTGAGCTGACCCTCAACCAAGCCTCGAGCGGCCACCATCTCGCTCACATAGAGTCCGGCGCCATAGGAACGGCACAGATCTCGAAAGACCGCGTTGGTTACGCCGGCCATCGGGGCCAGCACCACAGGGACCGCGAGTTCGAGTGGTCCTATGCGAAGCGGGGTGCTACTCACCCCTTAAGCGTGGCCGCTAGAGGCCCCTATTTGCGAGACGGCTTCACGTATTGACGTCCGAGCACAAAGATGACAGGCAGCGTCAACAGCAGTGGACCAATGAATGCGAATGGCCTACCGAGCCACCAGTACAAGGTGGGCTCTCGTACCTGTTTGTTGTGAAGAACGAAGTACCCGAACGCTGCCCACAGGGCCATACCCGTGGAGTGGAACAAGAACAGCGGCAACGAGAACCGGTTGATGACGTCGTTCATGGTGGCCCAGCGATGCGAGGTTTCGAGCTTGTTCAGCACCCATGGCCTTATCAACAACGCCACCCCGGCCTGAAACAGCAACAGGGCGAGCAAGGTGATGGTTGGGGGCGCCATGTTGGAGAACTTCTCGCCAGGTACCCCCACCATCGAGCCCGGGTAGATCTCAGAACCGACCATTCCCGCTAGCGCAAACAGTCCCGCCCACATCAGTGCCCAAGCGGTTTGTTTGGTGGTATTGACCAGTTGTGGCCAGAAGTAGCCGAGCTGATGACACGTTGCCCACACCACGACCATGTTGATCCAGCCAACCCAGGAGATCCCCTGGGTAAAGCGCACAACATCTACCAACACAGCGATCCCGACTCCCCAGATGATTACGAGCAAGCCGTATCGCTCGTGAAGCCATCGAGTTAGCGGGAACATCAAGATCAACAACAAGTAGACGAGGATGAACCACAGTGGACTCAAGATGAGCTTCACCGCTTGAGGTATCCCATCGATATCCCACAAAGCCACAGCCACCGAGCCGATGAGCCACCAACCAAAGGCCAACGCCAACGCGGGACGAGCTAGCTGATTGGCACGAGACCAAGCAAAGCCCACTGGGGTCTTGAACTTTCCTTTTCGGTGTCCAGCGTTCCATGCCTCGGTGTGGGCGTAGCCGCCGACGAAGAAGAACAAGGGCATCACCTGAAACAGCCACGTAGCGATGAACAGGCCCTTGGTGAATCCGATCGGGTTTGAAGCGTGGGGTCCATCGGAACGCCACACGATGATCGTGAAAACCCAGTGCCACGCAACCACGACCAGCAGGCTGAACGCTCGGATGAAATCAATGAATTTGTCCCGGACTATGGGTGTCTCGGCATTTGGTAGGGCGGTTTCGCTGATACCGTCACCGCCCATGGCCGACTCCCGTGGCTGGTCACCCATTGCAGTGACCGTAGTAGCTCTAGCAGTCATAAACGTGGCGAATAACAGACTGTTGCCCCGCGGCGCCTATGTGCCGTTCTGCATCGCGGCGGCTTTCGCGCTAGTTGCCTACGCCCGCAAGGTTGACAGTTTGACCCTAACGGACATGGGCTTGAGCCGATCAGAGACCAGAACAGGGTTGAGATGGGGGGCGGCGATTATCGCTGGGATGTTCGCCATCTACACAGTTGGTTACCTGATCCCGTTCACTCATGATTTGTTTCTTGATGCCCGTGTAAAGGAGATGACCACGTCGTCGGTTATGGCTTCGGTGTTCATCCGGGTGCCGCTCGGGACGGTGCTGCTTGAGGAGGTGGCCTTTCGAGGTGTGCTGTTGAGTCAGTTCGAGGCCCGTACCCGGTGGTGGGTGGCGATGGTTGCGTCGTCGGTGCTGTTTGGGTTCTGGCATGTCTTGCCATCAATGGGATTCGAATCGGTGAACCCGGTGGCCAAGGACACGGTTGGACAAGTGGCTGGCTGGGTGACTGTCGCTGGTTCGGTTCTGTTCACAGGGTTGGCTGGCCTGGTGTTTTGTTGGCTTCGAGATCGTTCCCACAGCCTGCTGGCACCAATGGCGCTGCATTGGAGTACCAACTCGCTCGGCTACCTGTTTGCTTGGTGGGCTTGGCGCTAGAGGCCACCTGTGACGTCACTGTCATGGCGCTTTGGGGGAACTGGATCCTCTCAAGTGTGGAAAACGGGTGAAGGCGTGCGATGATGGGAACGTGCGTGACCCGTTCGACGACTCGCCTAAGGAGGCGTGCGGAGTTTTCGGGGTGTACGCCCCCGGCCAGCCCGTCGCCCACATGACCTACCTGGGCCTCTACGCGTTGCAGCATCGCGGCCAGGAATCGGCCGGAATGGCGGTGAGCGACGGTGACGATGTCATGGTGGTCAAGGACATGGGCCTTGTGTCGCACGTCTTTGATGACCGGACTCTCGCTCCGCTCGTTGGGGATCTCGCCATTGGCCACACCCGCTACAGCACCACGGGTTCGAGTACCTGGCGCAACGCCCAACCCGTCTACCGGGGCACGTCAAACCATCAGTTTGCACTGGGCCACAACGGCAATCTCGTCAACACCGGGGAGTTGGCAGCCGAGGCGGGCATGCTCGCAGGCACCGTCGCCAGCGACAGCGACCTCACGGCGGAACTGCTCGAACAAGAACTCGAAAGCGGAGACTCCGAGTCTCTTGAGGCTGCGTTGTGCAAGGTTCTACCGAGGCTGAGCGGTGCGTTCTCCATGATCTTCATGAACGAAGATCAAGTGATTGGCGTCCGAGATCCCAACGGTTTCCGACCGCTGTGTCTGGGTAAGTTGGAACAGGGTGGATGGGTGTTGGCGTCGGAGTCCCCAGCTCTTGATGTTGTGGGTGCAGCGTTTGTGCGTGAGATAGATCCCGGCGAAATGGTTGTCATCGACTCCACCGGAGTGCGTTCGGTCCAACCGTTCCCGGCGGATCGGCTCAACCCGAAGCTGTGCATCTTTGAGTTCGTGTACTTCGCACGGCCAGATACTCGTCTTTATGGGCAAAGCGTCCATCACGCTCGGGTCCGTCAGGGAGAACTGCTCGCGCAGCAGGCACCCGTTGAGGCAGACATGGTCATGGGCGTCCCGGAGTCGGGACTGCCAGCCGCCGAGGGATACGCCCGCGCCACCGGTATCCCCTATGGCCAGGGCTTGGTGAAGAACCGCTACATCGGGCGCACCTTCATTGCTCCAAACCAGGAGATGCGCGCCCTTGGTGTGCGAATGAAACTCAACCCGCTCAAGGAGAACCTCCAGGGCAAGCGGGTAGTGGTTGTTGATGACTCGGTCGTTAGAGGAACAACCCAGAAGCAGCTGGTCAAGATGTTGCGTGAGGCCGGCGTGGCCGAGGTGCATCTTCGACTCACCTCTCCCCCAATCAAGTGGTCCTGCTTCTATGGCATAGACACCGGAGAACGTTCCGAACTGTTGGCCGCCAACTTAGAGATTGACGAGATCCGTCGCTATCTGAACGTGGATTCTCTTGCCTTCATCACCTTGGATCGACTTGTGGCATCCACTGGTACCAGCGGGGCCGGCTTCTGCGACGCGTGCTTCACCGGGAGTTACCCGGTTGAGGTGCCAATCACCTTGACCAAGGGCGTGCTCGAAGGCGAAGAACGCTCGCAGCGCACAGGTGTGGGGTGCGATCCTCAGCCTGTTTCTACAACTGTTCACGGATTATTCGGGTCGAGCCGTTTGCCGGCCGATGAGGCTCAGGAGGCCATAAGCGATGGGTGAGACGTACGCGTCAGCGGGCGTGGACATCGAGGCGGGTGAGGAGGCCGTTGAACGAATCAAGGACAAGGTGCGCTCCACGTTCCGTCCCGAGGTGATCGGAGACATCGGAGGTTTTGGCGGTCTGTTCGCTTTCGCCAACCATCGATATAAACACCCGGTTCTTGTGTCCTCCACAGACGGCGTTGGCACCAAGGCTCTGATTGCCCAAGCCGCCGGACAGTTCGAGACGATTGGCGTGGATCTCGTTGCCATGTGTGTCGATGACCTGGTCTGCCAAGGTGCAGAG
>JAGQSI010000111.1 GCA_020439605.1 Acidimicrobiales bacterium
TGTCGGGTCGATGCCGGGAACCATCTGGGTGGCGTCGTCGTCTGGGGTCCAGGCTCCGGTCGGTTCGTCAGAATCGGTCATTGGTGGCTCCTAGTGAACGGCTTAGTTGGTGGTTGAGATTCCACCGTCAACGGGGATAACCGTACCTGTCAGGTAGGCGCCGGCCCGTGAGGCCAGGAAAATGGCGGTGCCGGCCATGTCGTCGGGTCTACCTATCCGTTTCATCGGGGTGCTCGCTGCGATCTGATCGCCGAAAGCGTCGAGCGTGGCCGCCATCATCTTGGATTGGAACGGGCCGGGTGCGATGGCGTTGACGGTGATGTTGGGTGCGAGGAACTTGGCGAGGTGTGCTGTTAGGTGGTGTACCGCAGCTTTGGACGCCCCATAGGAGTAGGTCTCGAGCATTGGGGCACGAAGCCCATCAATGGATCCGATGTTGATCACGCGGGAAGGGGACTCGGCGGAGGCATTGGCCTGTAGAAGGTCCAAGAAGAATTTTGTGGTGTGAAACACGCCTTGAACGTTGAGATCGAGCACACGATTCCAAGATTGGGTGTCGTGTTCGGCGAGCGGAACTCCCCATGTCGCGCCTGCGTTGTTGACCAAGACGTCCACGTGGTCATGCAGTTCTGACACCTTCGCGCAAAAAGTTCGGGCACCTTCCTCGGTGGAGAGGTCGGCCGCGATTCCACGGCAGCGGCCGAACTCGGAGAGCTCAGTAGCTGTTTGTTCGCAGGCATCGGCCTTGCGAGAGGAGATGATCACGTCTGCGCCTCCAGCCACGAAACCGCTGGCGATCATCCGCCCAATTCCTCTGGTGCCGCCTGTGACCACTACCACCTTGTCCGATACGTCGAAAAGATTGGCTGGATCTGGGAGTTCGGCGGTGTCGGTCATGGATGGGACCGTACCCGACATGAGGGTGTGCTGTGACAGCTCCGAGCTATCTCTTCTGGCACGACGGGCAATGGGTGGTGGCTCGCGCCCCGATCACCGAGCGCACCATCACTGTTGAACATCTAGGACATGGTGAGCCGGCTTGGCCGTAGCAGTCGAGACTGTGCTGGTTGGAACCTTCGGAGCCGTCCACGCTTCGGTAGTCCCGCAGTGTGGTTCCACCGTTCTCAATGCCTTCTTTCAGTACGTTGATAATCGCGATTCGAAGTGCTTCGGCCTTGGCCTTGGTGATGCGTCTGGCATCTGGGTGAAGGTGAGCTCGCCAAAGAGCCTCATCTGCGTAGATGTTGCCGACCCCGGCCACAACCTTTTGCGACAGGAGCTGGGTCTTGATCGCTGCGCTGGAAGAACGAAGAGCCTTCCAGAGATACAGACCGTCGAAGTCGGGATCGAAAGGCTCCGGGCCCAGAGCGTGCAGGGTTGGCAGCGAGGAGTAATCGTCTCCTTGCACAACGGCTATTCGTCCGAATCGACGAACGTCACGGAACTCAAGAATGGTGCCATCATCGAGGCGCCACCATGCGCGCACGTGTGCGGAGCTGCTGGGTTCAGACACCGGGCGAAACTGTCCGGTCATTCCCAGATGGGCGACCAGTTGCCTGCCATCGTCGAGCGGGAAAAGCAGATATTTGCCTCGGCGGTTGACGCCATTGAAGCGTGCGCCGACCACTGTGGTTGCCGGTGAAAACTTGATCGATGGGTGCGACCCAGCCATTTCAACCCGTCGATCGGTCACAATCGAGGCGAGTCCACGTTTCACAGTCTCCACTTCGGGCAGTTCTGGCACACGTGAACGGTACTTACCAATGGCTTAGAAATGCACTGTTGGGGCCGATAGGTGACCGTGGTCACCAACATTGTGTCGTTGACCTTCTTGGTCGGGCTATGTGGTGTCGTGCTGTATTGGCGCCGATCAAAAGCGGAGCCCTCTGGTAGCCAAGATAGAGAAACCATTGCTTTCCAAGCGGCCGAAACAGTGGACAGCAACACCGAAAAAAAGGACGCAGAGCCAGGTTCGCAGCGGGGGACAACCCGCCGGCACACGACACACATCGCTGCGATTCCAGACTGGGGGTTGCCAGCTCCCCACCCAGTGAACCCTGCCGAGATGTGGCATCCGGCGGACTTGACCCCGAACGATGATCAGGGCTTGGGAGAACCAAGCACCTGACCCTTTGACGACGGTCAAACCTGCTGTTGGACATGCGGTGACAATGGCTGATCTTGGATCTATTGTGGGCTCATGAAATCACCTCAACGGTCAGCGGTTCGCCCAGGGGTTGGGGTTCTCCTAGCTGCATTCCTCGTCATGGGCTCATCGGGTTGTAGTTCTGACTCAAAGAGTTCAACAAACTCCAACGCTTCAACCACGGAACCAGCCGGTAGCTCTACAACCGAAGGTGGCAATGGGGCCACGACCGAGCCAGACGGTGGGTCCACCACCTCAACCACATCCGGGTCTGTTACCACCACCACAGCATTTGGTGGATCAACCTCGGATGTCTCCAACGCTGGTGATGGAACTGCGATTGCCTTGTTGAAGGATGTGAGGGTGGCGCTCAATGCAGGGTTTGAGCGCATCGTGTTCGAGTTCGAAGGGGAGTCAATTCCTGGTTATCGAGTGGGTTGGGTGGACGGCCCGATCACAGAGGATGGCTCGGGCAACCCCGTCGATGTAAAGGGCAGTGCCTACCTCGAGATAATCATGCAGCAGGCCTCAGGGGTTGATCTGAGTTCCACCGACCTGCGTGAGACCTATACCGGCCCGACTCGTATTGATCTTGCTAGCGAAACAGAGGTCCTGACCGAGATGGTTAGAACCGGGGATTTCGAGGCGGTATTGAGTTGGGTGGCAGGTGCTTCGGGCAAGGTTCCTTTCCGTGTGTCGACATTGCGTTCTCCCACACGCGTAGTGATCGATGTAGCTGCGTGAGCACCCCTCACCCGCACCCACACCTGAATCGTTGGATTGTTGAGCCGGGTAAGACACCTGGTCTTGGAGTGCTCGACCCCGCAAGCATCGACGACGCTCCCGGGGACAAGGAGATAACCAATGCGGCGTGCGATGAGTTGGTTGAGCAATTGCGAGACCTTCAGATCCGTCTGTGGGCTGAAAGATCTCAGTCCCTGTTAGTGGTGTTGCAGGCGATGGATGCTGGCGGCAAGGACGGCACGATCCGGAAGGTGTTCACAGGGGTTAACCCCCAAGGCGTGCACATCACTTCGTTCAAGGCCCCTACATCAGATGAACTTGCCAGAGATTTCCTTTGGAGGGTTCATGCCAGGGTGCCGGCGAAGGGTGAGATAGGCGTTTTCAATCGTTCGCATTATGAAGATGTGTTGATCGCGAGAGTAGATGGGCTGGTAGCGGAGCCCACTTGGCGCAGGCGCTACGGCTTCATTAGGGACTGGGAGGAGATGCTGGTTTCTGAAGGGACCACCATCGTGAAGTTGTTCCTTCATATTTCGCGCGACGAGCAGGCGAGGCGACTGCAGGCCAGGCTGGAGGATCCGACCAAGCGCTGGAAATTCGAGCCTGCGGACATGGACGCACGTTCAAAGTGGGACGACTACCAGCGTGCCTATGAGGAAGCAATCGCAGAGACCGCGACGCAACAGGCCCCGTGGTACGTGATCCCCTCGGATCGTAAGTGGTATCGCAACTGGGCAGTGCTGAAGGTGCTCACCTCTACCTTGGAGATGATGGATCCTCAGTTCCCGTCTAGCTAGGCGAGGGCAGTTCCACAACCATCCGACAGCCGTTGGGGTCGCGTTGTTCGGCTCGAATCTTGCCGCCGTGCAGTTCCACGATCCAACGTGCGATGGCTAGGCCGAGCCCTGAGCCGCCTTCGTCTGTGCTTCTGGCCTCGTCGGTTCGGTAGAAGCGTTCGAACACGCGGTTCAATGATTCGCTCGGGATGCCGGGTCCGTCGTCCACTACCTCAAAGGTGACCGTCTCGTCCTGTTCAAATGCTCGAAGGTGCACGCCGGCGCCCTCGGGCGTGAAGCGAGCGGCATTCTCCACGAGGTTCGCAATGACTTGATGGAGTCTCTCCGGGTCTCCGCTTACGTCTAGGTCTTTGGGTTCTACGACGACATCGAACTCGACATCAGGCGAATGCAGCGATGCCTCATCCGCCACAGCTTCGAGAAGGTCGAGCGCCGGGAAGGTGATCTTGTGAAGTGGGGAGCCACCAGATTCCAGTCGGCTCAGATCAAGAAGTTGGCTAACTAGGCGTTGAAGCCGTTCAATCTGGGCGAGCATCGTGCGCAAGAGAGCAGGGTCAGGCTCCACCACCCCGTCCACAACGTTTTCCAGCGTGGCTCTGAGCGCGGAGATAGGTGTGCGCAGTTCGTGGCTCACGTTGGCAACAAGATCGCGGCGTTGTCGATCTAGTTCGTAGAGTTCATCCGCCATGTGGTTGAAGGCGGTGGCAAGACGGCCAACCTCATCGGCCGAGTGCGATGAGACCCGTACGGACAGGTCCCCGTTGGCGAGTTGAGTTGCCGCCGTTTCCATCTTCCTCAACGGTGAGGTCATCCCTCTCGCCATTAGCTGCACCATGCCCAGTGCGATTATTGCGGCGACACCGGCTCGAAATCCGGCCCTAAAATTGAGGGCGAGACCGATCTCGTTGACCGCGAGGGTCACTACGACTGCCGCCACGATCACGATGCTGAGCTTGACCTTTATCGAGCTCAGTTCGTCGAGTGGATTGGCCACTGTCTAGGTCCTCTCTGAGGGAGCGTCAGAGATGGGCGCAGTTGTGGGGGTGGGGGAGTCGTCGGCTTCGCCTAGGGCATAGCCAACGCCGTGGACGGTTCGAATCACGTCGTCGCCAAGCTTGCGTCTCAATGTGCGCACGTGAGAATCGACGGTTCTGGCCCCAGACCCATCGCTATATCCCCAAACCTCGGACAGCAGAAGCTCTCTCGTGGCGACTCGGCCCGGTCTTTCAGCGAAGAACACCAAGAGGTCGAACTCGGTTGGAGTGAGGTGAACAATCTCCCCGTCTCGACGAACACGGCGCCCATCTACATCGATCTCGAGACTGTGCCCCAGGTGGATGGACCGGGCCTGGCTCCGTTCCGAAACAGCCCCAACACGGCGCAGCAGCGCCTGGACCCGAGCAACGAGTTCTCGCATGGAGAAGGGTTTGGTCATGTAATCGTCGGCGCCGACGGCTAGGCCAACCACCAGATCTGTCTCATCGTCTCGGGCGGTCAACATGAGTACCGGCACGTGCTTGTCGTGTTGGATTCGGCGACACACTTCAAGCCCATCCATGCCGGGCAACATCAGATCGAGAATGACGAGGTCTGGTTCGAAGCGTTGAGCGAAGGCAACGCCACTCGGGCCGTCTTGGGCAACGTTGACGTCGAAACCTTCGCTACGAAGCCTTGCGGCGATGGCATCGGCGATAAGCGCCTCGTCTTCGACCACCAGAATTCGCCGGGACATATCTGCAACCTATCCAACCGAGACACCCTGGGGGCGCCTTCGCTCTGTTGTAACAGTGGGTGAGGGCGTGCGACGGGTTCGCTCGGCTCAAGAATCTGACGGGGCGTCAGGTGGGAGCTGGCCTACTCGGTCCCGTAGTTTGAGGGACATGTCTGAATACGCAGCGCCGCTACGCGACATCCGTTTCATCCTCGATCACGTCACCCCGCTCGAGGATCTGTTCAAACTCGACGCCTACTCACAGATCGACTCGGACTCCGTTTATGGGGTGCTCGAAGAGTTCGGTCGCCTCATGAGCGACGTCTGGGCACCAACCAACGCGGTGGGTGACCATGAGGGCAGCCGGGTCGAAGGCGATGAAGTCATCACAGCTACTGGTTTCAAGGAGGCATACGCCGCCTACGCAGAGGCAGGCTGGGGTGCCGTTCCGTTTGAAGAGGCCTATGGCGGTGGCGGGTTCCCGTGGCTCGTTGGCATTGTGATGCAAGAGATGCTCAACAGCGCGAATATGGCTCTGGCCATGGCCCCGCTGCTCACCCAGGGTGCTATCGACGCAATCTTGCACCACGGCTCTGAGGAGCAGAAGGAGAAGTATCTGCTCAAGATGGTGTCTGCGGAGTGGACCGGTTCGATGAACCTCACCGAACCAGATGCCGGATCCGACGTTGGTGCGCTGCGCACAAAGGCCGTAAAGCAGGACGACGGCAGCTACAAGATTTCGGGTCAGAAGATCTTCATCACCTTTGGCGAGCATTCCTTCACGGACAACATTGTCCATCTCGTGTTGGCCAGAACCCCTGATGCGCCTCCAGGAACCAAGGGGATTTCGCTGTTCATCGTGCCCAAGTTCCTCGTGAACGACGATGGCAGCCTCGGTGAGCGCAACGATGTTCACATCGTGTCGGTCGAACACAAGATGGGGATCCGT
>JAGQSI010000112.1 GCA_020439605.1 Acidimicrobiales bacterium
CATGGCCATTGACGACGACGAGGACCCGGATTTCGGTCCTGGCGGAGCTCCACCTCCTGCCGACGATCGACTCTGGCGCCATCCCAGCGAGATGGCCCTGTCCGCTTCACCAACGCCGCAATTGCCACAGCTCACATTGCCAATTGAGGCTGCCCGAGGTTCTTCTCGACGGACTCTGGGGCTCGCCATGGCTGCTTCCCTCATTGCTGGCGTGGCCATGACATCAGGCGCCCTGTGGCTCACCCGGCCCAGTTGGGTGGACCGGCCAACGGCTACACGCCCAGCCAATCAACCAGACCCAGAGGCCGCACCCAATACCCCAACGGTGTCCTTCGCTCTGGGAGGTAGCGAATCAACCGGTACCAACCCAGTCGCAGGACTCTCTGGATCCAACGCTTCAGACGTTGTGGCACATCTCGCTCCCCGACTCGTAATGGTTCGCTCAACCCACTCAGGCGGAATCCGTTCAGCAACCGGCGTGCTACTGGCCAGCAGTGGCCATGTGCTGGTAGCTGCAGCAGCACTCGAAGGCTTCGAGTCAATTTCGGTTGTGGACTCCAGCCACCGCCCACACGACGCGAAGCTCATTGGCTTGGACCCAACGTCTGGTGCCGCTGTTGTCGAGATCGCCTCCCCTCTTCCAGAACCCACCCCGCTCATGACGGTCGCACCAACCACGGGTCAACCCGTGTTTGTGATCTCCCTCGAATCCACTCGTTCGGAGTCTGGCCGAGCGGTTCTCTACAACTCATCAGTGTCCTCGCTCGGAGCCAGATCCGAGGTTGGAAACATGGTGCTACACGATTCGATCATCTTGGATCGACCTCTACCCGCTGAGGCTCTAGGCGCTCTGGTCACAGACCATGAAGGTCGCCTCATCGCAGTAGTTGCCTCGACCTCCAACTCTGATGGTCTCGCAGTGGCAGCTCCATCGGTAGATGTTGTGGAAGCAGCCCGTGAGATCGCGCAGAACGGTCAGGTCCAACGGGCATGGCTCGGAGTTCAGGTAACGGACCTGAGCTCCACTCTCGCCAAATTCCTCGGACTTGAATCTGGCGCTGTCATCACATCGGTAGAACCCGGGTCTCCCGCCGAGCTCGCTGGACTTCGTGTTGGAGATGTCATTAGCGCCGTTGGAAACTCCCCGATTCGAGATGCGAGCGACCTCGTAACAGCAATTGGTGCCTACAGGCCCGGCTCCGAGACGACTGTCACAAAGTGGAGCAGGGGAACTACCAGCAAACTCGACATTCGACTCGGCGGCTAAGCCAGGCGCACCGCTGGACGGCCTGACCGGGTTGTTGCAGCGATCGAGCCCGCCGAGTCAGCCAAGGTCTCTTGCTACTTGGCGGTCCGACGTCGACGACGGCGAACAAACGCAAGTGCACCCACCACAACACCGGCCACGACGGCGCCACTCACCCCAAGAGCTAGCTCCTGGCGGCGTTGCGGCGAGATGGTCTCGAGAAGCGAGGCGTCATGACCAGCTACGTAGGCCTCCTCATTACTGAAGGTTGCCTCCCAACCGAGCTTGGTCAAACGGTCATTGGCCACGACCCATGGATGACGGGCATAGGGCAATACCCCCGGCGGGATCGGTGCCAAGCGGAGTTTCCAACGCCAAGACGCAAGGGTTAGCGCTACGGGTTCTGGCAGCCGCAAACGTGGTACCGGATCAAGCGCACGACGCTGAGTCGGAGTGAGCCAGCCATCGGGTGCAACGTTGAGAGGTTCATTCACCTTGTGTTCCCACGCCGCTATGACCGCAGTCGCGAGATCGTTCACGTGAAGGTATTGGGCTGCGGTGTCATCCGCGGTTGGGATATCTGCCGCCTGGTCCAGCGCCGATGCAAGCCATCCGCCTCGACCGTCCAGAACCAAAGTGGCTGGACGCAAACAAGCAACCGACATTGCCGGGTTGTCCCGGCGGGTTTCCCACGCCAATCGCTCGATCTCTCCACGCTGAACCGCAAACGCCAGGTCGGGATGAGGCCGCAGCGGCGCTTCCTCCGTGAGCGGAACAGCATTGTTGGCCCAAGGTCCATAGACGGTCGCGGACGACAGCACAACGAGGTTCGCCACGCCGGCTTTGGCCGCAGCCTCAAAGACCCGCCGAGCAATACTCACATCGACAGCATCATCGATCTCCGGCCCTTCTATGGCGGGTCCGAACACAGAAGACAGATGGATCACGCCATCCGCATCGGCGAACACCGTGGACAGATCACCGGTCAACAGGTCCACATTTTGGGTGCCCGGCGCTGATCGAAGATCAAGGCCAACAACCTCGTCCACGTCCGAACGTTCACCCAAAAGGCGGCTCACCCGACGACCCAAAACACTCGCTGTTCCAGTCACAACAACCTTCACCATCTCGCGAGCTTGCCGCCCGAACGTCGCCAATGCCACATCGGGTCGTACGATGGGCGCATGAGTTCAGGCCCAAACCCGTTCGAAGGGATGCCGTTTTTCGGCGATCTGATCAAGATGTTGGGCTCCCAAGGCCCCGTTCAATGGGATGCTGCGCGCCAGCTAGCGGTGTCCATCGCAGCTGGAGGCGAGAGCGAACCCAACGTCGATCCTCTCGAGCGTGTCCGATTTGAGCAGTTGGGCCGTATTGCAGATCTGCACGTTGCTCAGGCCACAGGACTCTCTACCTCCACAACCGGCCACAGCGTCACGATCACACCGGTCACCCGAACCCAATACGCGCTGGCCACACTCGATGCGCACCAGTCCCTGATAGAAGCAATGGCAGGTGCCCTACAGCTCAATAACCAAGCAGATCCATCTGCTGGTGCCGAGCTGGACCCGTTCGATCAATCAGACCCTGCCGAAGCATGGCTCCAACAGATGATGGGCCTGCTCAGCCCAATGCTCATCGCCATGACCGCTGGCTCTCTTGTAGGGCACCGTTCCACCCGAGACTTCGGGTCCTTCGATCTTCCGATTCCTCGCCCAGCGGGTGACGACCTTCTCGTTGTCGCACCTAACATCGAGAGCTTTGCGTCGGACTGGAGCATGGATGGCGAGGATCTGCGGCTCTGGGTCTGTCTGTACCAGCTAACCCATCACGCGGTACTAGGGCTCCCCCATGTTCGAGCCCGGCTCGAAGGGTTACTAATGGACTACGCGTCCTCCTTCGAAACCAGCCCAGATTCTCTCAACGACAAGCTCAACGATTTGGACATGTCATCGGGCGGCGGCGATCCAATGGCCAAGTTCCAAGAATTGATGGGAGATCCAGAGGTAGTTCTTGGTGCAGTCCGATCTCCCAGACAACAAGATCTGCTTCCACATCTCGAAGCTCTGGTGTGCACGATCGTCGGCTACGTGGACCACATCATGGACAGGATCGGTGCGGGACTCGTCGGTTCCTACCATCAGATAACCGAAGCGGTTAGGCGCCGAAGAGTTGAGGCATCGGCTCAGGACCGCTTTGTTCAGAGGCTGCTCGGTCTAGAACTCACCCAGGACCGCTACGACCGTGGCGAGGCGTTCATTTCAGGTGTGGTCGAACGTGCTGGCACCGAAGGCCTGGAACGGCTGTGGCTGAGCCGTGAGATGTTGCCCACACCTCCCGAGGTTGACGCTCCCGGGCTTTGGCTCGCCCGAATCGATCTACCGAACGCCTAGTTGATCCGGCGATCATTGGGAGCCCACGGGAAGGGGTTGTCAATGGTTGGATCAATGGTTGGATCGTCCTGTAACCATTGCGGCTCCTCCATCAGATCTTGCTCCTCCGCTAGGACTCGATGGTTCTCAATGGTCTGATCCGCAAAAAGGGTCTGATCTTCACCCGTGCTGGGCGTACCAACAAGTGTCTGATCTTCAACCCCGACATGCTCGCCAAGAAGGGTCGGGTCTTCAACTTGGGAGAGGCGGCCATCCTGGGGGACGTAACCAACTTGGGAGACGTGGCCGTCTTGGGGGAGCTGGCCGTCTTGAGGCCTGTCCTCAAACTGCTCGCTCTCGTTAGCCTCGTCAGGGTCTGGGTCCTCATAGTCGGTTCCCCTGAGGCGCTCGAAGATGGTTCTTGGCGCCGCAGCCAAACGACCCTTCACCTCCTCGGATACCTCGCTGAACTTGCTCTCGATCTCGCTTGCTGCTGCGGTAGCTGCTGTTTGGCGAGCACCACTCCTATGGGCCCAAGCCATTCTGCCAATCACGTAGGACGCAGTTGCGAAAGCTGCCAAAGCAAACACGACTGCAAACCCTGAACGCGCTCCGATGTGAAAAGCGACAGGTATGAACGCACCAAGTACGTAAGAAACCTGGAATCTGGTTTCGAAGCGAGCAAAGGAACGTCCTCTGTTCGCGTCTGGGGCGTCTCGTTGCAGGATCGAGTCAAACGCCAACTTGCCGCTAGCCGCAGCAAACCCGACGCAGCCTCCCAGGATCGATGCCCCAAGCACCTCGCCGAGCAACAGGGACAAGAACGCCCCCACGAGCACGACTAGAAGCGATCCAGTGAGAATGTTCTCCTCGGTGGTCTTCTCCTTGAGTCGCGGAGCCACAGCTGCGCCACCGAGTTGGCTCAACACGCTCACCGCTCCAACTACTGCGAACTCCCAAGGTCGACGGTCTCCACCGCGGAAATCAAACGCGATGAGCAGCGTGAGAAACCCAACACACATCCGCAACAGCCCCATTGCGGATCCTGCCAACACGATTCCTGCACCACGAAGTTCATGCTTCTCCACTGAATCTGCAGGTCCACTAGCTACGCGAGATGCCGGGATCCTCGTCGCTAGTCCCGAGGCCACGAGATAGGTGATCATGGCCAACCCCAATGACCAACCAGGCCCCCATACCTTCAGCAACAATCCAGCGGGCACTACACCAAGAAACGCCGAGACTCCCGAGATAATGGCCAGTTTGGAGTTGGCTTCCACCAATTCTCCGTCGTTGCTGACAACGGTCGGAACAAGGGCGCTTCGGGCGATGTGATACGCGCGTTGGGATACGAGCACACACAACGCCAACAAGAAGAACGGAGCCCCTCCCGCTCTGATCTGGCCGATCATCAAATAGCAGAGCAACGCCCTAGCCACGGTGGAGCCGAGAAGAACGAAGCGATGCCCACCCTTGAGCCTGTCCACGAGGGGGCCCACAAGTGGAGCAATAACCGCAAACGGCAACATGGTGATCAGCAGATAGCGCACAACCGGCGCCCGGGCACTGTCTGCTGGCAGCGAAAAGAACAGTGAATCCGCCAAGGATGCTGCCACCATCGCATCCGCCATCGCGGATGCAGCGTGGGTGCGAGCCAACCTGTGAAAGGGCGTGACTATGAACGCTTTCATTCCCGCTGCGGTTGCGGGCCGAGATCCTCCGGGGAGGCCCAACTCAGTCACGGTCCCTATGGTACGGAATCAGGGTGACAGCGAAGACTCGAAGAGTCCCAAGTCACGAATCTGAACTCTTAAACCTCGCTGGGCGGACCTTCATATTTGTATCCGAGACCACGAATCGTGACGATCCGGGTTGGAGCAGACGGGTCCGTCTCGATCTTGGCTCGAAGTCGCTTCACATGGACATCAAGGGTCTTTGTGTCACCTACGTAGTCGTGACCCCAGACCCGATCGATCAGGATGTCTCGGCTGAGAACGCGACCCACGTTGTCCAACAGGATCGCCAACAGCTCAAATTCCTTGAGTGGCAACGCCACCTTCTCACCTCTGATGACCACTTCATGACGCTGCGCATCCAAGGAAACATCGCCAACTCGTAGCGCCTCGAGCGAACCTGTTGCAGCCGCATCTGTCTCAAGTGGGGACCTGCGCAATACCGCACGCATACGTGCAATCAGTTCTCGAATGCTGTAGGGCTTTGAGACGTAATCATCCGCTCCCACCTCTAGCCCTACCACCGTGTCGATCTCGCTGGTCTTTGCGGTCACCATGATGATCGGCACCTTGGAACGCCGGCGCAGTTCACGACATACGTCCACACCCAACACCTTGGGCAACATGACATCCAGCAGAACAACATCTGGTTGCACAGCGTCGAAAAGATCCAACGCCTGGGCGCCATCTCGGGCAACCTGTACCCGAAAACCTTCTCGGCCAAGACCAATTGTCAGAGCTTCGACGTAGCTCTCCTCGTCCTCTACAACTAGGACTGTGGTAGTTGATTCAGCCATCTGTCTTCTCGGTTTCGGTGGTATTTGGAACAAGCGGGAGTCTCAAGGTGAAGGTGGAACCGACGCCTTCTAGCGAGGTAACGCTCACATCGCCATGGTGGTTCTGCGCCACATGACGCACGATTGCAAGACCAAGACCAGTGCCGCCCGTCTCACGGCTGCGGGCCCTGTCAACCC
>JAGQSI010000113.1 GCA_020439605.1 Acidimicrobiales bacterium
CATCCGCCCGGTGAGCAGAAGATCCGCGGCCATTGTGAACGGGATCTGACGCTGCAATCGAACCGTCGATCCACCTAACGGGAACAACCCACGTCGCACCTCAGAAATACCCAGCTGGGCATCTTCTGCCACCACACGGATCTCGGTCGCCTGAAGAATTTCGGTGCCACCCGCAACGCAGTAACCCTCCACCGCTGCAACGATTGGTTTGGAGGGGCGGAAATGGCGAAGCAGTGCCTTCCAGTGAAGGTCGGGATCTTCAGCCATACGGGCCATCTCCTCATCGGAGAAACCAGCGGCCAACGCCTTCAGGTCCATCCCTGAGCAGAAGTCCCCTCCCGCACCCGTGAGAATACCTACCCGAAGCTCAGGATCCTCGTCGAGGAGCTTCCATGCATCTGCCACACCTACGAGCATCGAAGGACTAAAAGCGTTCTTGGCCGCCGGGCGGTTCAGGGTCACAGTAAGGATGTGGCCGTCACGTTCCACCAGGTAGTGCGGTTCCTCAACAACGGTATCTGACATCTCGTCAGAATAGAACACGTTCTAGTTGGTTGTGTAAGTGAGGATTGCGACTCATAAGTCCGTAGACCTGAGCAACCATGGCCTCCAAGATCAGATGCCCCACCTTCAACTAGGAGCATCATGACAACACAACGTCGCGACTCGACACGTCGCACAACTCCCCGAATCGCCCTGATGGCCTTCCTGGCTGTCCTGACGCTTGGCATCGTTGCATGTCAACCCCTTCCGGGACCGGGCACAGGCGGCACCTCTTCCAACTGCAGCGACATGAAATGGGGCTCCAAGGCCAAGGTCGCCTCAAGAATGTCGCCCTCGCCAATTCACAGAGTCCGGGTACAACGACATCGATGCTTTGATCGCATGATTATCGATCTGCGCTCGTCTCCGGGTGCCGGCTGGAGCGCTAGATACACCACGGTCACCTCGCCTGGGTCGGGCAACACGGTGGCCCTTCGCGGTTCCGCATCGATTGAGATAGTGGCCCAAGCACCCGCCTACGACAACAATGGGAAGGCCACTTTCAAACCCGCCAATCCCAAGGAACTGGCCAACCTCACAGGGTTCGATGTCTTTCGCCAGATCGCGTTCGCCGGCAGTTTCGAAGGCCAGACAACATTCGGAATAGGAGTTAGGAGCAGGCTTCCATTCCGGGTCTGGTCCGAAGATGGGTCATCGGGTACCAAGATCGTGATCGATGTGGGCCGCCGTTGGCCCTGAGGTTGGGACCGACGGTCTAGATCTACTTCTGGAGAGACGTCTCGATGCGACCGAGCGCCTCTACCACTCGATCGGTTTGAGCCTGCTGCTCAACTACTAGGCGAGCCAGCCAGAAACGAAGCAGCCGGGCCAGCGAGAACCGGATGAACAGCCCTACACCGATAATGGCCAGGCCCACACCGAGAATTCCGCCGGAGATAAGCATCGGGACCTGATCCGCCACGAACTTGGCCCCCGACGCGTTCCAATACGCAATGAGTATCAGAACCACGCCGATCACCGGCAAAGCAAAACCAACCTTCAACAGCAGGGCCTCAGCATCTGCTGATGGCTCTGGAACATGAAGTTCTTCGATGCCAGCGCTGAGTCGATCTGCAGCGCTTGACGATGAGTTGGCTGAATGGGTATCGGTCATATCGATGCTCCGAGATAGGCAGCCGAAAGCTCTGCTTCGAGTTCGGCTGGGGTACCAGCGGCAACCGCACGTCCGTGCTGCATGATCACAGCATGGTCGGCGACTCCGAGAACTGTTCGAGCAAATTGCTCTACCACCAGGATCGATACCCCTTCTCGGGCGATCCCGGCAACAATCTCATAGAGCTCGGCCACAATTAGCGGCGCCAACCCCATGGATAGTTCGTCAATGATTAGAAGGCCCGGATCTGTAGCAAGCCCCCGAGCCATGGCCAACATCTGCTGCTCTCCACCAGACATCGTTCCAGCGATCTGGCCAATACGCTCCCCAAGTCGAGGGAACCTAGCTACGGCCTTCTCAATGATCTCGTTGGCCGAAACACCCCGATAGGAGGCCATCACAAGGTTCTCTCGAACCGTCAAGTTGCGAAAGACACCCCTACCCTCTGGGATGGTGCAAAGACCGAGCCGAGCAATGGCATCTGGTTTCGCCCCGTTGATGTGGCGCCCAGCAACATGAACACAGCCCGACGTTGCAGGGTGCTGGCCGGTAGCTACCAACAAAGTGGTGGTCTTGCCCGCACCATTTGGTCCGAGCAACGCCACCACTTCACCACGCGGAACCACGAGGTCCACGCCATGGAGCACACGGATCTTGCCGTATTGAGCGGTAACGCCACGCAGCTCGAGCAACGCGACATTGGCAGTGCCTGTCGTTTCGATCATCCCGGGGCCCCCGGATCCTGACCCAGATAGGCGTCTAGTACTGCTTGGTTCTTCTGGATTTCCTTGGGAGTTCCAGAGGCGAGAACCTCACCGAAGTTGAGCACGGTCAGGTGATCGCACATCCGCATGACCAACGGTACGTCGTGTTCCACGATCAAGATCGCTAGCCCATCTCGAGCCAACTCCATGAGCAGATCTGCAAACCGGTCCGTTTCTCCCTCGTCGAGACCAGATGCTGGCTCGTCGAGCAACAAGACACGTGGCGTACATGCCAAGGCCCTTGCCAGCTCCAACAAACGCGCCGAGCCGGTGGAAAGAGCGTCAGCACGCTGATTGTCCACGCCGGTCAACCCAACTCGCTCCAGCAACTCATCGGCCACGTCGCCCACGGGGCGAGCCATAGTGCGGTTGAGTTCTGCAGCGGTGCGCACGTTGTCTCGAACCGTCAACGATCCAAACAGTTCAAGACGTTGGAACGTCCTCGCTATACCGCTACGGGCCCGTTTGTGCGCAGACAAGGAGGTGATGTCTTGCCCATCTAGACGGATACGTCCACGGGTAGGTGCCTGTAGCCCTGTGATCACGTTGAAGGTAGTGGTCTTGCCAGCACCATTTGGTCCGATAAGTCCGCAGATCTCGCCCGCCTCTACCGAAAGATCCACCGAGTTCACAGCCATGTGCCCACCGAAACGAACCGATATCTCCTGGGTTTCAAGAATTGGCATGGCACCTCCCCCAGTCAAGGCCGACTTCGCGGTCCAACACACCAACGTTGGTCGCACCAGCCGAAGCGCCGACAGCTATTTGCTCGGGAACAAGCCCTGCTGGCGCGGGGATCATCAACGCCATCACCTCTGCCATGGACCCTGCAGGTTCAACGAACTCCTCTCCAGGGTCCGCGTCCTTTGACCTCTTGTGGAGAATGGCCCGGAAAGAATCTGAGGCCTGAGCAATCGCACCGTTGGGGTTGTTGGCCAAGCTGATACCGGCTAGTCCCGGCAGTAACAACATGAAGTCCTTGAAGACCGGGTAGTACTCACCAATAAGCGGTGCAACTGCAAGAACCAAACCGCCAAACAAAGCGCCGGCCACAGCCGCTATGCCGCCAACAACACCGAGAAGCACTAGTGGCAAGCCGGGGAGCGCCCCTTGCAGCAAAGCAAACTGCTCAACACCAACCTGGCCCCGCCAACCTCCATATAGGGCACCTCCTAGTCCTGCCATCGCCGCCGAGAGAGCGAATACCTGAACCTTGAGCGCAGTTAGGTCAAGCCCGAGGGTTGCGCATGCGGCAGGGCTGGTCTTCATTGCCTGTAGCTGTCGGCCGACGCGTCCCTTCCGAAGGGCGGTCACAAAGAAGCCAAAAAGAACAAACGCGACGGCCAAGAGGACCAAATTTGCACGATCACTGTTGGTGGAGATTCCAAAGAAGTCGAGGCGTCCCACCGGTGCAACACCTTGGGTGAATCCATTGAATTCTGGAAGAACAGCCTTTTCAACGAACAGAGCAAAGGCAAACGTCAACAGCGCCAGATATAGCCCTTTGAGACGAAGCGCCGGCAGGGACACCAACGCCCCGACAACTCCACAAATAGCAATCACTGCGAGCAGCACCAGAGGGTTACCGTCGCTACCCCAGGTGGACATGATCGCTGCGCCAAGTCCAGCAAATGCCAAGGGGGCGAGCGATATCTGGCCGCCATAGCCCGTCAGAGGAACCAGGGAAAGCGCAATGATTGCCAAGGCGAGTCCGTAACCCACCGAGGACAGCGTCTTGTCGCTCACCAGATCCGGGATTACATAGGCCAGCGCCACCAGAGCTGCACCGGAGCCAATCACTAGAGGCCATGACGGATTGGGGACGCGTGCAGGATCCTTGGGCTGACCAAATACTGCTGCTTTGTCCTGGGGAACAAGGATCAGGACCGCAAAGAGCATCAACGCTGGCACGGTGTCCACCGATATCCAGGTTGGAAGGTCCTCGGCGAAGTAGCTGACCGTTTCCCTCGAAAGGCCAAGGATCAATGCACCCAGGGCTGTGAGGGGCAAACTACGTAGTCGTCCCACCATTGCAGCCGCATAGGCGTTGATCACCAACAAGGTGAGTTGCGACTGATCCAGCGCCAAGATTGGGGCAATAAGAACTCCTGCAAGGCCTGCGAGTGCGCAACCCAATGCCCAAGCCATTCCCGAGATCCGGTCGGGCGATACCCCGTTGAGCGCAGCAAGGTCACGGTTGTCCACGACTGCACGCATTGCAGTACCGATTCGAGTTGCATAGAGAAGAACCCGCAACCCCACAGCCACCACGATCGCCGTTATCAAAACGATCAACTGGTGGTAGGTGACTGCTACACCCGCAACATCGATGTTCTTCCCCTCGAAGAAGAACGGTAGAGACGCCTGCACCGTATCTGGCGGCCAGATGATCGTGGCCGCAGAGATCAGTGCAACCAGCAGACCAATTGGCACTACTAGGCGGGTGATCGGTGCTGCGTCGTGAAGTCGACGCATCAACAAGGCATCAATGGCCCAGCCAAGCCCCGGTGCAAACACGAACAGCGTTAGAACCAGAGCAAGCGGCACTGGGAGGCCCCATGCATCCGACGAGCTCAACTGCCAGTAGACAAACGCAGACAACATCGCCACCGCACCGTGAGCAAAGTTGAAAATGCCCGAGGTTGTGTAGGTGACTACGAGCCCGCTGGCAGCCACCGCATAGATGGCAGCGCTTACAAGCCCGAGAACGATGATGTCTGTCATTGACTAGCTGGCCTCAGTTGCCCTTGACCTTGGCACCTTGGCCGAAATCACCCTTGAGGTCAATGGAATAGTCAGGGTTGCAGTCCCATGTGTTGACTTCAGCCGGGAAAGCCCTTTGGAACTTCCCGTCCTTGATCTGTGTGAAGATCAAACAAGGTGCGCCACGGTTCGCACCGGGGTCGGATGCACCGTGCAAACCGCCGCCATCCCACTCGTGGATCTCCTTGAGAGCGCCAAGGACACTGGCCCTGGTGAGATCGTCTCCGACGGACTTCACAGCGGTTGCAAACAGCAGCCCGGCAGACCATGCCTGGACTCCAAGTGCAGTTGCTTGAATCTTGCTGCCGACTTTGTCGTATGCAGCCAGGTAGGCCTGAAGCGCTGGCGAATCATCGGTCTCCTCAAAAGGAACTGCACTCAACTGCACCAGTGCACCTTCTCCAGCAGCACCCGCTTCGAGAAGCTGTGGGTCGTAGTACTGCTGACCAAATTCGATCACTTCAGGATCTGTCCCCTGTGTCTTCATGTCCTTCATCAACTTCACCGCCTCAGAGGTCGTGTTGACAAAGTTGACGTACTGAACGCCGGCCTTCTTCATCGCTTTCGCCTCGCTGGCGTAGGACTCGGCGATTACCTCGGTTTCCTTCTCGTAGATGAACTCGAAACCGACCTGCTCGTATGCCTCTTTGATCCGTCGGGCCTGATTGGATGCGGTATCGATGCCACCCCAGATGAGCGCCGCCTTCTTGACTGCGTCAGGATGATTCTCAACCTGCCACTGCGCTGGAGCCGAGTTGAAGACGTCAGAAGGGTTCGGAAGAGGTTGGACCATGTTGTCGCTCATGGCCTTGGCGGTTGTAGCTGTATAGGCAGGGACCTCGATCAGTCCGCAGTCCACCATGGCTTGAGCACCTTGGTTGTCGCTGACGGAGCCGGATCCGACAATGGCGAAGACTCCAGCCGAACAAGCTTCCTTGGTGGCTTCAAGATGGCTGAAGAGCTTGGAATCGATCTTGGTGAGCGAAAGCTTGCGACCGTTGATCCCACCGAATCCGTTGCACCAGTCCACAAAGGCCTGAACAGACTCCTCAATGCTCGCTGTAGGCACCTTGATCTGACCTGCGCGATCCGAGATGACCGCAA
>JAGQSI010000114.1 GCA_020439605.1 Acidimicrobiales bacterium
CGGTGTCGAACTCGGAGAGAGCAGCATCGACGAATCCAAGGCGCTGCGCTCGCAGCGCAGGACTTGTATCCCAAAGCTGGGAAGCAACTTTGTCCTTCGCCTGGCTATCAGTCAGTTGATCTGTCTCCAGCAGCGACTGGAACTCCACCAGCCGGGCCCGTACCCGATCCTTGAGTTCCGCTGCTGCTGCACGCGTGAAAGTGACTATGAGCAACTCGCCGACCGATACCCCCTGCTCCGCGATGTAACGAGCCGCAAGCGTCGCGAGAGTGAATGTCTTTCCAGTTCCTGCGCTGGCCTCTATGGCCAACCTGCCGCGAGGTAGCGGTCCGTGCAGTTCGAATGAAGTACTGGTCATGGCGAAACCACCTCAGGAGCAGACACCTTCATGGTTGAGTCGTCGTAAGCACCCCACAGGACCCGTGCGTATCTCTCGAAGCGGTTGTCGCCCGGTCCTTCGACATCCCATGGCTGCAATTCCATTGCTTGAAGCTGTGTGTAGGTGAGGTCTCCGAATGCGGCTTTGGTCCACTCGTTTGCGCATTCCCCTGGGCCAGAATTGAATCCACCTTCCCATTTCGACTTACCGGACTTATCTCGGGCCACCAACGCAGAGGATTTGGCAAAGATGGGCAGAGGTTCACGTTGAGCTCGTAGGAACAGATCCACGACCGTTGTGAGCGCACCTATTGCCGCTTCTTCACGTTGTTCGACACTTTCTCCAATCAACTGGATGTGGGTGCCAACTCCTGTAGGAATTTCGACCTTCTTGACGGTCTTCTTCCCGCGTGAAATCAAGCTGCCCTGCCACGGCTCACTCGGGTACATCACGGTCAAGACCAACAGATCAAGCCAAACGCCCAGAATTTTGGATTCGTCGAACTCTGATGGCGTAACAGTGATCGGGCCTGACAGATGACCACCACCGTCGCGCGCTGAGCCCACAATTCGGATACCAACTGGCAGATGTATATCGATGCTCAGTGACGCCGTCGGCCGCGCACCGACGCCCACCTCCTCGGCTTTTGCGATCAAAGCATCGCTCAGAATTTCAGCCACTTCCAGGTATGAATCACCGAGGCGGCCGGGAGGCAACGATCCAGACGCTTTCTCCCGCGCCGCCGCATCCTCGAATTCCATATCGTTCTGCATGGATCGAAGGACCCTGTCCCAAAGAGCCCATCTATCAAGAGAGGAGAGTTCCAACTCCAGTTCCGATCCAGCGGCAGCGCGAGGGGCCCCACTCAACCCAGTTGTCGGCTCTACCCGGGTCACACCACTGCGGCTGTCTGGGTCCGGCAGAGATATCCCCATCTGAGATCTCAGGAAATGTCGTACTGGCTGCTTCAGAAAGTCTCTGATGTCCGCCAGCTCAATGGTGGTTAGGTCCTCTTCGTCTATCCGGATCGGCACTGTGGACACGTGCTGCTGCGGCGTTCGACGGTGTTCGGCGCTGATTCGACCGAGATCGTCAAAACTCCACGGGCCAGCAATGGCGCCATCTACTGCTGCTTGGACGTAGTTGCGTTCGTCGAAGCTCTGACGAGGATGGACAACCTCTATTCTTGCCATGGCGGCATCTGCCTCTGGTAGAGCGATGGAACCCGAGATCACATCTCGTAGCTCCGATATCGCAACACTGGCAGGCACCGGCTGATTGGTGATCACGCTGTGGCCATTGCGGGTCATGATCAGATGTGACTGTGCGCTGAGAACAGCATCCAATAGAGCAGCACGAGTATCTGATCGACGGTCCCGGTCCCCCACTGCGGGTGACATGGCAACTAGGTCATCGCCATCTGGCGCACCCACCCCAAATGACTTTTCGTCCATCCCGAGCAGGCACACCACACGGTATGGAATTCCCCTGAGCGGGGTGAGCGAGGAGATCGTAATTCCGCCACGGAAGAAGTCCGCTCGTCCCGCAGCTGCCTGCAGGTAACGCCCCAGCAGAACACGTAGGTCCCGGTAGTCGAGCGCAACGTCCGACACCCGATCTCGAGTTGTGGCGTCCTGGATGATCCGCTCCAGCACCGCTCTGAGCTTGGCCTCCTGCCACTCATTTTCCCTATTGACGGCAAGGAACTCAGAAGCGATGCGACGGAGCAGCTCAACCCACTCCCAGATGGGGCGAGCAGTCACTACCTCCTCAACCAGAAGACTGAGTCGGGCCACCAGGTCTGCCAGCCTCCCTGCGAGCAAAATATCGGAGCCTTCGACCTGTATGGGCAGCGTTTGGTTGGGACCCAATGAACCCTCATGGTCCGAGATGGCCACCCCCATCAAAAGACGGTCCAACATGGCGCTCCAAGTGCCTTCTTTGACTACTTCCGGGACGTGCCAGCGTTGTCTTTGTTCAGGGGTGGTACCCCACCGGGTGTTGGAACCCTCGACCCATCTGGCAACGATCTCGATCTCGTCATCAGTGAAACCAAACTTCTCTCGGATCGACTGCAGACCCATGAGGTTCAACACTGCAGCAGCGGAGAATCGGCTATCGAGCAGCTCCACTATTGCGACAAGGTCCCCCAACAAAGGGACGAGGCTCCCGAGCGAGCGATCTGCCACCTGATAGCGAAGGCGCGGAGCTCCGGCGGAATTGGACTCCTCGTTGCCAGCAGCGCTCAGACCCCATCGCCGTTCGATCAGCGGAACGTATTCCTCAAGCGTGGGACATAGGACCACGATGTCATCTTCTGAGAGGGTCGAATCCTGTGCCAGGAGGTGGAGAATCTGGTCCCGCAACACTTCCACCTGGCGCGATGGTCCATGACACGAATGGATACGAATCGATGTGTCCGACACCGAAGGAACGAAATCTGCAGCCGGAGCGAGATCCGATCGAAGGTCAGCTTGAAGTTTCTTCAGGAGGGTGAGTTCCGAGGACGAACTCGCCTGCCGTGCGACCAACTCGTCTGCCGGTTCCGGTTGACGATGGCCGAGCAGCACCAGAGTTTCGACGCTCGGACGGCCCCAGGTTTCAAGCAGTCTGTTGGTGGGTGACCCGCTAGGCCCTTCTCCTCGCCGCCGCAGCTCACCCACAGCAATCTGGTCCACAGGGCGAACCGATCGCGCCATCGCAATGGAGGGCTGGTGAAGCAGGAGATGCACGTCTCTTGTACAGCCCAGAGCATCGAGCATCTCCAGAAACGGGGTACCGCCCGGCACGCTGCCAAGTCCGAACAGCGAAACACGAGCCGGGAAATCGGGGCCCGGGCCTTTGAGCGAGAGAGCTTGAATAATCTCTGACTCGCCTACTGCTGGGCTCGGCTCTGCAATGGCCTCTGCTACCAGCCTCCACAGGTGCGGTTGCCACAACGCACGGTACGGAAGAGCTGAACCCCATGCATCCACATCTTCACCGAGTTCCCACCGGTCCACCATCTGTGGTCTATGCAATAGGTAGCGATCGAAAAGATCCGCGATCTGACGAGCCTTCGCCCACCGGGTTGCACCCTCAGCCAGGCGCACCACCGGATCCAGCACAGCATCCGTATCGTTCTCGTCAAGCGCTTCGAGAACGGTCCATGCCAACCGGGATACATCCCACGGGTTTTCTTCCTTGGCCATGTTCCCAACAGACGAGGCCACTCTGCGCTTGAACGACCCAGGGAACGCAAACTCCGTATTGGCCACAATTCCGTCTGTACGACCCGGCCCTGATGTGCCCAGGGACTTGGACAACTCAAGACGAAGCCACCTGTCCACCCCTGCGGTGGGGACCACGACGAGTTCTGGCGTCATGGGGTCGGCAAGCGGCACCGACAAGATGCCTGCTAGCCGTTCTGCAAGGTCTGAGAGCGTTTCGCCCGCCACAATCTGAAGCACGTCGGCACTCTACGCAGCCCCTGTGACATTTTCTCGCCATCGCCAGCTTTGAGAAGGGCCGACCACATCGCGCCACGAGCGTCACTGTCACACCCCTCACGGAGAATGGCTGGACACAAAGGAGTTCAGTTGTCCTTCACCTTCCTGCACGCCGCAGACCTTCATCTAGATACGCCCTTCAGCGATGTGAGCAGTTTCCCCCCTCATGTCGGGACTGTTCTGCGCGAAGCCTCTCTGAATGCCTGGGACTCTCTAGTGGACGAGGCGAGCATGCGCGGTGTCTCGTTCGTGCTACTCGCTGGAGACATCTACGACGGGGCCGAGCGCGGACTCAGGGCCCAGCGGCATTTCCTTGAAGGGCTCCGGCGCCTCGACGATGAGGGAATCAGAACACTGATAGTGCACGGCAACCACGATCCTGTCGCAAACGGCTGGAGTGCGATCAGGTCCTTTCCTGAGCTGGTAACCGTGTTCCCTGGGGGTTCGGTCTCCACGGAGAGCTTCGTAGTTGAAGGAGAACGAGTCTTTGTTCACGGCATTTCCTACGAGAGATCCCATACGACCGAGAACCTCGCTCTGAGATTTCCGACTGCCACTACAAACGGATTTCACATAGCTCTATTGCATGCCAACGTCGGAGGAGGTTCCACAGGCCACGAGGACTACAGCCCGTGCTCTCTAGATGACCTGCGCCGACCCGGTTATCAGTATTGGGCCCTGGGCCACGTTCATTCTCGTCGGATACTGAACCAGCGATATCCCACGGTTGTTTATCCGGGGAACCTTCAGGGTCGGAGCCTCAGGCCCACCGAGCAAGGGGCCAAGGGTGCAGTTGTGGTTGACGTATCGGGAGGCGTTGTTGGATCTCCACAGTTCGTGGCTCTGGACAGGGTCCGCTTCTGCGACCTGTCCATATCCATCTCTGACATTGAGGATATGAACGAGCTACTAGACGGCCTTGCATCTCGAGCGAGCCCGACCCTGTTCGAAGGACGTTCCCTTGTAGTGCGAGCCACCATCTCCGGCAGTGGAGGGCTGCACCACGAACTCCAACAGCGAGGAAAGCAGGCGGAGGCGCTGGAGGAACTGCGCCGAATGGGATCGAGTAGCGATCCTTTTGTGTGGTGGCAATCGTTGAATTGGCAGACAGGCCCAGCAATGTCGAGCGGTAACGAAAAGTCCTTTGGAGTCGCCCATCGCGACTTTGCCGACACACTTCAACGCCTCGCTGCAGCCACAGAAACAGAGGCTAGGAATGCCTGGAGAGACGCACTTCATGCTTCCCTGATCTCCTCAGCCACCATCCTGATCGACCCTCAGGAGGACGAGTTCATTTGGGCCGAAGCCCAATCTCTCGCACTCTCACTGCTTGGAAACGAAGGCCGATGAGGATCGACGGTTGGCACATCGATGGATACGGGGTACACCAAGACCTCAACGTTCGAGATCTCCCCGAGGGGCTCACCATCGTCCACGGCCTCAACGAAACCGGAAAGTCCACCCTTCAAGATTTTCTAGTGGGAATGCTGTTCGGCTTTGCCCGCAAGGGCGCAAAGGATTCCCATCCACCACTAAATGGCGGGGCACATGGAGGACGCCTGTTCATCACCGACAGCGGAGGCCGACACCTCACAATCCACCGAGGTGGCCGCGGGACCAAACTACGAATCACAGCTACCGAAGCGGAGCTCACAAGTCCTGACGATGTAATCGAATCTGTTATCGGGACCATGACAAAACCGGCGTTCGAGTCCGTCTTCGCTGTCCACACCGAGGAACTGAATGAACTGTCCGCCTTGAGCGACAACGAGGTCCGCGATCTCATCTTCTCGGCCAGTGTTCTAGGTGCGGGACACGCTGCCAAGAATGCGATCACCACACTCGAGTCCACACGCGATGCCATGTGGAAACCGAAAGGCCGACTCAGCAGCAACTATCTCTTGGCCAACCTCAACTCTCAACTCACTGAAGCTAGGGAGTCACTGGCTTCGGCTCAGCAACGAACGAAGCACTTGTCTGCAGTCGATGAAGAGATAATCAGTGTTGAGACCGAACTTGAGAAGTTGCGCTTTGCTTTGGAGTCCGGGGCGAACAGAAGTGATCTGGTGTCCGCTGCGCTAACCCAATGGACAAGTTGGTCAGACGGTCTAGCCGCCGCCCAGGAACTAGATGATCTGGGGCCCGTTCAGACCCTGCCCGACAATGCGGTGACCGCGCTGGAAACCCTTAGTGCTCGGCTATCGGCTCTTACCGAGATGTCCAAACAACTGGCTCCACTACCTGAAGAACCGGAGATCCAGAACGCGCCCGCGGGCGCGTCGATGACGGTTGCACAACAGAAACAGAACGCGCCCGCGGGCGCGTCT
>JAGQSI010000115.1 GCA_020439605.1 Acidimicrobiales bacterium
AAGACCGTCGACACCTGTGGCGCCGAGTTCGAAGCAGAAACGCCTTATCACTACTCGACCTACGAGGACACGGACGAGGTTCGTCCCTCGGATAGGCCCAAGGTCCTCATCCTTGGATCCGGACCCAACCGCATCGGCCAGGGCATCGAGTTCGACTATTGCTGTGTGCACGCCAGCTTCTCTCTGCGTGACGCCGGTTTTGAGACCATCATGGTCAACTGCAACCCAGAGACAGTCTCTACGGACTACGACACGTCGGACCGCCTGTACTTCGAGCCGCTCACCTATGAGGACGTCATGAACGTCATCGAAGGCGAGCAGGCATCGGGAGATCTGCGAGGGGTGATTGTGAGCCTCGGTGGTCAGACCCCGCTGAAGCTCTCTGGTGCACTTCCTTCTGGTCTGGTGCTTGGCACTTCGCCCGAGTCGATCGATCTCGCAGAGGACCGCGAAGGATGGAACGCGTTGTGCGAACGCCTAGGGATTCCTCAACCTCCCGGAGGCACCGCCACCACCTACGAAGGCGCAAAGCTCATCGCAGATCAGATCGGATTCCCGGTACTGGTGAGGCCGAGCTACGTCCTGGGTGGTCGAGCCATGGAGATCGTCTATGACGATGCCCAACTCGAATCCGCAATGGCGCAGCTGATTGGTTTCGGTTCGTTGGGCAAGGAGGGCGGGCTCTCAGCACAACGTCCGGTGCTGGTGGACCGTTTCCTCGAGGACGCCACCGAGGTGGATGTTGACGCAATTCGGGACTCGACCGGCGAGGTCATCATCGGGGGAGTCATGGAACACGTGGAAGAAGCTGGAGTTCACTCCGGAGACTCTGCGTGTGCCATCCCGCCCTATTCGCTGTCACCGCAAACCATCGCCCAGATAGAAGCTCACACCAGAGCCATCGCTGAAGCTCTAGAGGTTTGTGGACTGATCAATGTTCAGTTCGCGGTTCGAGATGGCGAAGTTTTCGTGATCGAAGCCAACCCACGAGCAAGTCGGACCGTTCCTTTCGTCGCCAAGGCCACAGGGGTGCCGCTCGTCAAGGTTGCGAGCCGCGTGATGGTTGGTTCCACCTTGGCCGAACTTCGACAAGAAGGTCTGTTGGTTCCTCCAACGGACGGCGATCACATTGCGGTCAAAGAAGCAGTTCTCCCGTTCAACCGTTTCCCAGATGCAGACCGTGTCCTTGGGCCAGAGATGCGTTCCACCGGCGAAGTCATGGGGATAGATCGCAGCTTCGGGCTGGCATTTGCCAAGAGCCAAATCGCAGCAGGGGACCGGCTGCCAACATCAGGAAGGGTGTTCTTCTCATTGGCGGACAGGGACAAGGTTGCCGGTGTGGTCGCAGCCCGACGCCTGGTGGATCTCGGCCTTGAGATCGTCGCTACAGAAGGCACTGCTGGCGCATTGGAGGCAGCAGGAGTCCCTGTTGCTCAACGGGTGGACAAGCTCGGTGAACACGGTGCAGCCACCACAGCAGTGGACCTGATCCAAGCTGGAACAATCCAGATGGTGGTCAACAGTCCAAGAGGACGAGGTCCCCGTGCCGATGGCGGCTACATCCGTGCAGCGGCTGGAGTCGCGGGCATCCCATGTCTCACAACCGCCGCAGCAGCGTTGGCAGCCGCCGATGGAATGACGGACTGGTCGACTCACCCGCTCGAGGTCAAGTCACTTCAGGAGTTCCACCAGAAGTGAAACGTCGGGGCGCCAGAACCATCGCAGCAATGCCAACGCGTGTTGGCAGCGTGGAACTACGCAACCCTGTCATGACCGCGTCCGGCACCGCCGGCCACGGCGCAGAGCTCGCACCGTACGTGGACCTCGCTGGGCTCGGCGCAGTAGTGGTCAAGTCGGTATGTGCTGACCCTTGGCAGGGCAACCCTGCTCCGCGTGTCCATGAAGTCCACGGCAGCATGCTCAACGCTGTTGGTCTCCAGGGTCCAGGAGTATTGGGTTGGCTACGCGACGATCTTCCTGCGCTGCTTGCCACCGGCGCCACCGTCGTGGCATCGATCTGGGGACGCAGCGTCGATGAGTACCGTCGAGCCGCAGAGATGCTCGAAGCTGCTCCACCCGAGGTTGTAGCGGTAGAGGTGAACCTGAGCTGCCCCAATGTGGAGGATCGTGCCGGGATGTTTGCGCATTCCGCTGAGGCCACCAGAGCAGCAATGGAGGTCACCGAGGCATGTGGTCGTCCACGTTGGGCCAAGTTGAGTCCCAACGCTGGAGACATACTTCCGATTGTCGACGCTGCGATAGCGGGTGGAGCAGAAGCCGTCACCTTGATCAACACGGTCATGGGTATGGCAATCGATCCAGCCACACGTACATATCGCCTCGGCAATGGGGGTGGGGGCCTCTCCGGTGCCGCAATTCACCCGGTTGCTGTGCGCACGGTTCACGATGTGCGTGCTGCGCGTCCCGACATAGCGATCATCGGTGTTGGGGGAGTGACCGACGCCGAAGATGCCGCAGAGCTCATCGTTGCCGGTGCAAACGCAGTTCAGGTAGGCACAGCTACCTTTGCGGACCCTAGGGCTCCCGGCATGGTTGCGGCCGGTCTGGTGAAGTGGTGCCAAGACCATTCTATTTCGAAAATGGATCAGTTGATTGGAGCAATTCATGGGAGCTAGTGGAGCGGGAGACGCTGTGATGGAGCCGGACCACGATGTTCGTAGACGTTTGGCTCTCGTGTTGGATCTGGACGATCTGGTGGCAGCTCGGCGAATGGCCCAGACTCTTCGGCCATGGTTCGGTGTAGCCAAGGTGGGACTTGAGCTCTACAGCGCTGCTGGGCCCGACGCTATTGAGACCATGCGAGAACTTGGCTATGAGGTTTTCGTGGATCTCAAGCTCCATGACATCCCAACCACTGTCGGTCGAGCATCCAAAGTGCTAGGTGGCCTTGGTGCGAGCTACATAACCATGCATGCCTTTGGCGGAGTGGACATGTTGCGCGCCGGTGTTGAAGGCCTGAGCGAAGGGGCCAGCGAAGCAGGTGTCGAACAACCTTGTGCCCTCGCCGTAACGGTGCTCACGAGCGACTCCGGTGCTCCGCCACACATCTTGCCCAAGCGGGTGTCCATGGCCATCGAGGCGGGTTGCGGTGGAATCGTGTGTGCTGTTGAGGATGCTCATGAAGCAAAACTCATGGGGCCGCGCCTCAAGATCGTCACTCCTGGCATTCGTCCCGCTGGGGCTCCTCGCCATGACCAAGCCCGCGCGGCCACACCCCAAGAGGCGTTCGATGCGGGAGCAGATCTGCTCGTGATTGGCCGCGCTGTTACCCACGCAGCCGATCCCGTTGTGGCTGCCAGCGAGTTGGTCGAATCCATCTCGCTGTAAACCCACGCTGATCTGGTGGTCAGATCCCCGACCCAGGGCAAGAAACGGCATTAGGGTTTTGACATGGCACAACCACCGCAACTGACCCCTGAGCAACGTGCAGACGCATTGGCAAAAGCCGCTGCTGCTCGTAAGGCGCGCGCAGAACTCAAAGAACGTCTCAAGCTCGGGACTGTTTCTTTGGCTGAGCTTCTCGATCAGGCCGAAGGAGACGACCTCATCGGCAAGACCAAGGTTCTCGCCGTGCTTGAATCGCTTCCTGGTGTGGGCAAGGTGAAAGCTCGCCGAACCATGGAAGAGATCGGAATAGCGGAGACTCGACGTCTTCGTGGCCTCGGCAAGCAACAGCGCGAGTCGTTGCTCGCCGCGTTCAGCTGACCAAGTGCTGATCACACTGTCGGGTCTGCCCGGCTCGGGGACCAGCACGGTGGCCCGGGTCGTGGCAGCGCGTCTTGGATTGAACCATGTTGATGGAGGTAGCGCGTTTCGTGAGATGGCCGCGGAGCGTGGCCTCTCGCTAGCGGAGTTCGCTGAACTTGCCGAGGGAGACGATGTGATCGATCGTGCTCTTGACGACCGGCTGTTGCAACATGCCAGAGATGGAGAACTTCTCCTGGAGAGTCGCCTCGCTGGATGGCTGGTGACACGTGGCGAGGTGCCAGCGCTACGGGTATGGATCGAATGCGACGATGTGGAAAGAGCTCGGCGAGTAGGCGGCAGAGATGGCCATGACCTGCAGGAGGCAGTGGCCACCAACTCTGTGCGTGAAGAGTCTGAAAGAACCCGATACCAGACCTACTACGGAATCGATCTGCAAGATCTCTCTGTCTATGACCTTGTGATCGACTCAACCGCTTTAGCCCCCGAAGCAATCGTTGAAGAATTAGTGAACGCCGCCAACAACAGGTTCGCCTAGTTCTGCCAAATGCGGCATTTGGCAGCGTTTCCTAGCTATGATTGACCGGCCCAAGAACGCGCATCTGGCGCAACTAGACCTTTCAAGGACGAGTATCCAATGACCTGGCAGCACGAGACGATGATGACCCCCCCAGTCGAGGAGCTTCTCGAGCGTGCCGGTTCCAAGTTCCGCTTGGTCACTTTGGGTTCTCAGCGTGCCCGTCAGATCAACTCCTACTTCGGTCAACTCGGAGATACCTCGGGCAGCTTGGTCCCACCGCAGGTCACTTCGGTAGCCCGCAAGCCACTGTCGATCGCATTCGAAGAGATCGCTGCCGACAAGATCGAAGCCGTCGATATCGATCCTGAGGTAGCGGCTGCAGAGGCACAGGCTGCCGCTGATGCTGCGGCTGCTGAGGCCGAAGGGGCCTGAGCCCCGGGCTGATCACGTTCATGTTCGCTGGTCAGCGCATTGTTCTTGGAATAACCGGCGGTATTGCTGCCTATAAGGCAGTAGAGCTTTGTCGACGTCTGGTTGATGGCGGGGCCCATGTCTCGCCCATCATGACTAGCGGCGCTAATCATTTCATTGGCGAGACAACCCTTTCTGCGCTTGCATCCGAGCCGGTCCAGAAGTCGTTGTGGGATGAGCGCAACCCCATCCCGCACACAAGGCTCGGTCAGAATGCGGATCTCATAGTTGTGGCTCCGGCCACGGCTCGTTTGCTCTCGGACTACGCGTCTGGGCGTTCGTCAGATCTGTTGACTGCAACGTTGTTGGCCACGCGTGCTCCAGTTGTTGTCTGTCCGGCCATGCACACCGAGATGTGGGAACACCCTGCGGTGCAGGACAACCTCGCAGTTCTGCGTTCGCGTGGGGTGCTGGTGGTGAACCCAGAAAGTGGCCGCCTCGCCGGCGGAGACATGGGCCATGGCCGTCTCGCATCCACCGAAGCCATCCTCGCCGCCGTCGCGGGTGCATTCATCGATCAAGATCTTGCGGGCCAGAAAGTTGTGGTAACCGCTGGTGGCACTCGCGAGGCAATAGATCCGGTGCGCTTCATCGGGAATCGATCCTCAGGCAAGCAGGGTCTTGCAATAGCGCTCGCTGCTTCTAGACGGGGTGCAGATGTCACGTTGATCTCGACAGCTCCATCGGCCGCTGCTACTGCGCCGTCGCTCAAGGTAGTTTCGGTTTCGTCAGCGGCGCAGATGCGAAGTGCTGTTCACGAGGTTGCGCCCAGCGCAGACGTAGTGATCATGGCGGCTGCGGTGGCGGACTTTCGTCCAGTTGCGGTGGCAGACCAAAAGATCAAGAAAGCCAATGGCGTCCCGCAGATCGTGCTCGAACCAACCGAGGACATTCTTGGAGAGTTGGGTGCCAACAAACCCAAGGGGCAGATCCTTGTCGGCTTCGCTGCTGAGACCACCGATGTAGAGAGCAACGCTCGTGGCAAGCTTCAACGAAAGGGCGCGGACTTGTTGGTTGCCAACGATGTTGCTGCTCCAGAGGTTGGATTCGAGCACGACACAAATGCAGTAACCATCTACGGCTCAGATGGATCGAGCGCTCAAGTTGAGCTGACATCCAAAGATGCCGTGGCAAATCGCGTCCTGGATGCGGTGGTCGCCTACCGTTTAACGCTGGACGTTTAGAACCAAGAACCTAATCCCGACTAGTTTGGTCGGATATTGAACAACCCCCTGCAAGGAGTACCTGTGAGTCGCTGGACCTTCACCTCGGAATCAGTAACCGAGGGCCATCCAGATAAGATGGCCGATCAGATTTCCGACGCTGTCCTCGACGCGATCCTCGCGGAGGACCCTATGGCGCGTGTCGCATGCGAGACTTTGGTTACGACC
>JAGQSI010000116.1 GCA_020439605.1 Acidimicrobiales bacterium
TGAGTTGCTTCGCTGTGCCTCGTTGGCTTCCCGATGGAACCCGCAACTCGATTGAGATTCAGCGTCTCAAGGACAAGCTCGGTAACAAGTCCAACGCGTCTAGCGAGATAGAACTAAACGGCGCTCTAGGACGTCTTGTTGGCGAGGAGGGCCGCGGTGTCCAGACCATTCTCACAATGGTCAACCACACCCGCCTCGATTGCATCATCGGAGTTGTCGGACAACTTCGCGCCGGCTATTCACAAGCAATCCATCACACCCGCCATCGGGCTGCTTTCGGAAAGACCCTGGTGGATCAGCCCCTCATGCGAAATGTGCTCAGCGATCTCGCTCTGGAGAGCGAGGCGGCCACAACGCTGATGATGAGACTCGCTGGCGCATACGACCGAGGCGAATCCGAATTTGCCCGTATTGCTACCGCTATCGGCAAGTACTGGGTATGCAAACGTGCCCCTGTGTTCGCTGCTGAAACGCTGGAATGCCTTGGCGGAGCTGGCTATGTCGAAGAAGCTCCCATGGCGAGACTCTTCAGGGAATCTCCCTTGAACGGGGTCTGGGAGGGATCTGGAAACGTGATCTGCCTCGATGTCCTACGGGCTGTGACACGAGACCCTGAATCGGTGGAGGCCTTCCTTGCAGAGCTTGAGTTGTCAAAGGGCGCAGATGTCCACTTGGACCGGCTCATCAGCGATCTTCATGTGGAACTCACCGATCAGTCCGACGTTGAGTTGCGGGCCAGACGAATCGTGGAACGAGCAGCGGTTGCGCTCTGTGGATCGCTGTTGGTGCGCCACGCTCCCGATTACGTTTCGGACGCCTACATCTCGAGCCGTTTCGCCGGTGACAGTTCACGAACCTTTGGCACGTTGGTCCCGGGCACGGACTTCGACGCCATCATTCATCGCTCCTGGCCCCAGGATTGACCTTGGCCACAGGATTGACTTTGGATCAACTTCGACTAGATGCTGAGCAGGTTCTGAGATCCAATGACCGGGGGAACTGGACCCGCCCGTCGCCTCGCCTTTACCCGCATCAGTGGAGTTGGGACAGCGCATTCATTGCCATTGGGTGGGCGCATCTAGATCCCTTACGAGCCATCGGGGAACTCAGGTCATTGCTGGAGGCGCAATGGGAGACGGGGATGATTCCCCACATTGCGTTTGACCCCGATGTTGATCTCAGCGCGTACGAACCAGGCCCCAACAGGTGGGCCAGCGCTGGGCATGCACCCCCAGAAAGGCTCACCAGCGCCATTTGCCAGCCTCCGGTGCATGCCATTGCGCTTGGCCGGATTCGAGAGATCACTGTGCAGAGCCGCCCAGAACTCGTCGCACATATCGACGAGGCAATCGCAGAGCTGTATCCAAAGCTAGAGCGATGGCACCGCTGGCTTCACGAGGTGCGAGACCCTGATGGCACTGGGTTGATCACGATCCTTCACCCGTGGGAGAGCGGTCTGGACAACTCCCCTCGCTGGGATGAACCTCTGAACGCTGTTGGCCAATCAACTGCTTGTCTCGAGCGACCTGATCTGTTGGAAGTATCGAACAGCGATGAGCGCCCCACCAACACTGAATACCGCAGGTACATGTTTCTCCTTGAGAGCCTCGTGGCTCTAGATCACGACCAGAGCGCAGCCATGGAGACTCACCCGTTTCGAGCAGCCGATGTGTTCTTCAGCGCCATTCTCGCTGCCGCAGATGATGCATTGTCAGAGCTCGCCGTGATCGCTCACCATCCACGTAGCGCCCACAGCCACCGCACCAACGCAGCTCTCATTCGCAAGGCGCTCGAACATAGGTGGGATCCGGAACTCTCAGCGTGCCTCGATGTGGATCTTCGTACTGGCGAGGCGCTCAGATCGGACACGATCGCCACTTTCGCGCCGTTGATTTCGGGATGTGATCTGGATCGCTCTGCGATTCTGGTGGAGCGACTGTTTGGCCCGTCCTACTGCGGATCTCCTGGCTTGAAGTGGCAGTTGCCGCCAAGTAATGCCGTAACCTCGCCATCATTCGATTCCCGTGCGTACTGGCGAGGTCCGCAGTGGGCGCCTATCACGTGGCTGTTGTGGTGGGGGCTCAGTCGTGGAGGCCACGGCCGAAGCGCCGAACGTCTCAGAACCAGTGCACTTGATCAACTCAGTGCCGTTGGCTGCGTCGAGTACGTAGATCCCCTGACTGGCGATGGACTCGGCTCCCGGTCACAGTCCTGGACCGCAGCGGTTGCGCTCGACTGGCTGGCTCAGGAGTCCTCCAAGTGACCGACACCAACCACCAACCGCTGGTGGTCTTCGCCCTGAGAGATGTTGCTTTTCGATGGTTGCCAGACGAGCGCATCGATGCCCTAGCCGCTTTGGTCACCATGGCACCGGGGCTGGTGGATCAACTCGTGATCCAGTCCGGTTTCAACGACGCTGCAGAACGAGGGGCCTTCACCCTCGACGAGTTCACCGAACAACTCTGCGCACTGCTGGGGCTACCCCACACAGCCGAGAACACCGAAGCCATCCAGGCCGCATGGGCCAGAAGCTATGCACCAATTCCGGCAATCGCTCGTCTGGCGCGCTCAGAGGCCTACCGAAGTGCCGTGATGGGCAACGGTGGTCCTCTTTGTGAAACAGCGGTGGACTCAGACAAAACCTGGGACGCGACACTGCTCTCCTGGAGGATCGGCACCACGTTCGATGGCCCGGAGGCATATGAAAAGGCCGCCGCCACTTTCGCGACGACGGCCCAATCAATTCTCTACTTCGATGCTGACCAAGAGGCGCTGAACCACGCTCTAAGCGCTGGTTGGAACGCTCACTTGTTCACTACTGCGCTCAACGCACAGTTGGTTATCCGAAGCGAAGGTCTCAGCTAAGACGCTCGACGATCATGGCCATACCCTGGCCGCCACCGACACACATTGACTCAATGCCGAAGGTCTTGTCGTCCTTGCGCAGGCCGTTGAGCAATGTGCCCATGATGCGTGCGCCGGTCATGCCGAAGGGGTGTCCAACAGCGATGGCACCACCGTTGACGTTGAGCTTGTCGTAGCTGATGCCGAGGTGCTTGGCAGAAGGAACGATCTGGGCAGCAAAGGCTTCGTTGATCTCAACAAGGTCAATGTCATCAATGGTCATGTTGGCTCGAGCCAATGCCTTGCGGATGGCCTCTACTGGACCGAGACCCATGATCTCGGGGTCCAGTCCGGTGACAGCCGAAGACACGATCCGAGCAAGTGGGGTGATGCCGAGCTCTTTAGCTTTGGTGTCGCTCATGACTACAACTGCAGCGGCGCCGTCGTTGAGTGGGCAGGCGTTACCAGCGGTGACTGTGCCGTCGGGGCGGAAGACTGGCTTGAGTCCGGCGAGGCCCTCAGCGGTGGTGCCGGCGCGGATGCCGTCGTCCTTGGTTACGACAACCTCGTTGCCTTCGTCGTCCTTGGTGGTGACCGGGGTGATCTCGTTCTCCCAGAAACCATTTTCGAGCGAGGCGGTGGCGCGCTGTTGGCTAAGAGCAGCAAACTCGTCCTGCTCTTCACGGGTTACACCTTCAAGGGTGGCCACGTTCTCAGCGGTCTGGCCCATGGCGATGTAAACGTCGGGCAAGTTGCCTTCGATTGGGGTCCAAGCACCCTTGCCGCCAGCAGCAAACTCGGCGGTGCGGGCCTCTGCGGCTGCGTACTTGGGGTTGTGGGGGCCACTGTCGGCCATGCCGCTCAAGAAGCGAGAAACGGTCTCGACACCAGCGGCAACGAAGACGTCTCCGTCGCCGGCCTGAATGGCGTGCTGAGCCATACGGATCGACATGAGGGAGGAAGAGCAGTAACGGTTGATGGTCACGCCCGGCACATTGGCCATGCCGGCCTGAATGGCGACGATGCGAGCAAGGTTGTAACCGGACTCGCCAGCGGGCTGGCCGCAGCCCAACAGCAGGTCTTCAACGTCGTTGCGATCAAGTTGAGGAACCTTGTTGAGTACGTCATCGACGATGAACGCGGTCAGGTCATCGGGACGCTCGTTCTTGAGCGAACCCTTCATTGCACGACCAATCGGCGTACGTGATGTGGCGACAATTACTGCTTCTGGCATTACCAACTCCTTGAGTGATCCCCTGGGAAGGGTCCTTGTCTAGCTAAATAGAGGGTTTGGTTCCGAATCGACAGGTACCCAAACATTGGGACCTTCAAGCCATTCGATCCATCGGCCGTGGGGATGCATGTCCCCAAGACGGGTTTCGTTTCGACGACCATCCACCCATTCCATCGCCACGAGTGCCGTAGAGCGGCCATCCACTACCCCATCGCTACGCGGTGGCATCGGTAGTCCCGGGATTCTTTCTGGCTGCTCAGCGAACACGAACGCTAGATCTCGATGACGACCGATGCGCTCTAGCTCGCCTAGTAACTCACGTTGACGATTCAACGACAGATAGCCGAGTACCCACGTTGCAGTAACGATCGGGTACGCACCATCAGGGACTGCGGCGATCAGGCTGCTCAGTTCATGAGCGAGGTCACCTCTGCGAACTTGGGGAGGTACAACGGTTGCCAGAGCCAATGCGGCTTGCAGCTGGGCACACCGATCTGTTTCCTCGGGCCACTGACACGCGAGCAGCCAGCGAGAGTCGCTTAGACGTCCGACATTCAGCGGGTTGAGATCCACCCCAACGGCACTGGCAACCTCAAATGGTTCAGGTGGCATTTGAGGCACCCGGATTCCCCTGAGTTGGCACTCCAGGATCAATTTGGCCTTTGGACCAATTGAGGTGATGGGTTGGTCTCCCAAGTAGCGGTATCCATAGCGAGTTGGGTCAGTATTGAGCCCAGCCGAAGCCCCAAGCTCTATTAACCCAACCGGACCTCTATTGGCGAGAACCGACCAGATCGCCGGGTACAGAGCGCTACATCGTCCGACCTCGTTGGTCTGGGTTCTAGCAGTTTTGAGATGCATTTCGACCTGTGGATGATGCAGCGCCAACGTTCGAAAATGCGGCCACGGGTCATCATCGCCATCTCCCACCTTGCGCGCAACAGAAGCTTCACCAAGCACAGTTGGATACCACTGCGCTAGTGGGCTCTGCTCTCCTGCTAACAGCACGTCATGGACCGCTGCCAACAACAAGTTGGGAACCTGTTGATCTGGAGGTGCGAGAAGCAGTCGAGCCGCTACCTCGAGGTCTGTAGCGGCGCCTTCGCATAGTCGTCTATAGAGCGCAAGTTTGGATACCGCTGTCTCTGCGAACTCACTAAAGAGGTGCGCCATCGCCAAGGCCTCAGCGTTGTCGCCCCCAACCCCAGTTGGTTCATGAGGTTCCCATGCGATTGGCCCCTGCGTCACCACCACCGGACCAGTCTTTCACGCTCAAAGCCGTGGCGCCACGAATCATTGCCTCTGCTTCATCTATCGAGAGTTCTCTGCGGCCGTATGGTTTTGTGAGACAGGTTGTTAGGAGCCTTTCTCAGATATGACTGATCGTAAGAAGTACAGCCGGGAGTTCCGTGATGACGCGGTTGGACTTGTTGTTTCCTCTGTTAGGCCGGTGGCCCAGGTGTGTGTGGACATCGGGGTGAATGAGGGAACTCTCGGGAATTGGGTCCGTAAGTACCAGGCAGAGAATCCGGAACGGTTCTCAGGCCCCGAACGTGAAGCGGTACCTTGGGAGGAGCATCAGCGGACGTTGGCTGAGGTTGCGAAACTGAAAGCCGAGATCGAGTTCTTGGGAAAAGTCAGCGCCTTCTTTGCAGCGAAGCAACCGTAGAGGACCTCTACGAGTTGATCGAGGTAGAGAAGGCGAACCATCCGGTCGTGTGGCTGTGTGCCAAGTTGAAAGTCTCGCGTGCGTCGTATTACCGGTGGAGAAACCCGAAGGACCCGGGTCCCAGGGCGGTTCGTCATGACATGCTCGTTGAAGCGATCAAGAGCCGCTATTTGGCGGCGGGAGGCAAAGCTGGGCGTGATCACTTGACCTTGATGTGTAACAACTACGGGATCAAGGTGTCGGTCTCGACAGTCGGCTTGATCATGCGCTCAGAGCAGCTGCGGGCGATAAGAACCCAGGCATGGCGTAGGACCACCGAAGCGGATCCC
>JAGQSI010000117.1 GCA_020439605.1 Acidimicrobiales bacterium
CGATACCCTCGCCGGGGTGAGCTTGGACTTTGTATCTGAAACCTTTGATTCTTCGGCATGGAAACCGGTGCCCGGCTTTGAGGATCTGCGAGATATCACATATCACCGCGCCGTAGATGTGGGTTGTGTGCGAGTGGCCTTTGATCGCCCGGAGGTACGCAACGCGTTTCGTCCAAGCACGGTCGATGAGCTCTACCGGGTACTCGATCATGCTCGCCAAAGTTCCGATGTCGGCTGTGTACTACTGACCGGGAACGGTCCATCACCCAAAGATGGTGGCTGGGCATTTTGTTCAGGAGGAGACCAACGCATTCGCGGCAAGGACGGATACAAGTACGCCGAAGGAGACACCGCCGAGTCAATAGATCAAGCACGCTCTGGACGGCTTCACATTCTCGAGGTCCAACGTCTGATCCGCACCATGCCAAAGGTGGTCATCGCACTGGTAAACGGTTGGGCTGCAGGCGGTGGCCACTCATTACACGTGGTGTGCGACCTCACCTTGGCTTCGCGTGAACACGCCCATTTCAAGCAGACCGATGCGGACGTGGCCAGCTTCGATGGTGGCTTTGGCTCGGCATATTTGGCTCGCCAGGTAGGCCAGAAGTTCGCTCGTGAGATCTTCTTTCTCGGCGACGAATACTCGGCGCAGGATGCTCACCAAATGGGGATGGTCAACAAGGTTGTAGACCATGACCAGCTAGAGGTAGTCGCTCTCGAGTGGGCCCGCAAGATCATGGGCAAGTCCCCCACCGCGCAACGCATGTTGAAGTTCTCGTTCAACCTCATAGACGACGGTCTAGTAGGCCAACAGGTATTCGCCGGCGAGGCGACACGTCTCGCGTACGGCACCGATGAGGCGGCCGAAGGAAGAGACTCCTTCCTCGAAAAGCGCGCTCCGGACTGGTCCGCCTACCCCTGGCACTACTGAGCGGGTTCGGCGGGGATCACGTTGATCGTCGCGAAGCCAGCGTTGAATGCTTCAACCTCATCCAACGAATCAGATTCCTGGGTCGAGGTGCAGTCCTGGTGGCTCAGCGATGCACCAACATCGCCATCGAGCGCCGCCTCCACCTCCACTAGTCCTCGCATCTCGCCGGCATCACACGATGGGATGTTCAGGTTCGTCACCTGCACCTCGGCCTCGCCTGAAACAAGGGCGTCTCTGTTCTTGGTGACCCAGTCGATAATCAGCGGCACCGCAGCTTCGTAATCGAAGGCTTCGCCGGTTCCCTGGCTAGCTGATAGAGCAGGGATCCCTCTGCTCACTGCCGCTCGAGCTGCACCAACAGTTCCGGAGATGTCGATCAATGGTCCAAGGTTCTGGCCTTGGTTGATCCCGGCGATCACCACATGGGGCTCCAGACCCATCTCGTCTACAGCAACTCGGATGGTGTCTGCTGGGAAACCATCGACAGCGGTTGCGCCATGGCCGGACTTGAGTTTCACATCGCTTTGAGCAAGTGGCCCATCACTTTGGCTGCCACCGGTTCCACTGCGCTGGTCAAGGGGTGCCACGACACTTATCTCTACGTTGTCGAGTGTGCCAAGCGCCTCGACCAGTGTGTCGATTCCATCGGCGGAGTATCCGTCGTCATTGCTGACCAGGATCTTCAACGGAGCTGTCTCAGAGCTTGCAACTGTGGTGCTCGTCGCGCTCGGGGCAGCTGTGGTCGTAGTGGTTTTGGAGCTCTCGGACGAGTCGCTTGACCCACACCCAGTTATGGTCAGCGCTACAGCCAGCCCAACAGGGGCGGCGAACTGTCTGAATCGTCGGTTGTGTCTTGCCATATAGGGCACAGTAGGTCAGCTACGAAAAGAACGCGGCCAAAGAGCATTGACCGCCAAGAGAAACTTGGTCGACAGATCCTTGTCCCAATAGCCGAATCCGAAGCCGTCCGCGATCTTGTCTGTATCGAGATCACTGAATTGTGCTTTGGTACCCGGACCAACATGGCCGACATAGGCACCGGGGCGCCCCGCTGTAACCCATTGCGGAGGAACCTGGGTGGAGTAGCCAACACCTGGGGTTCCCCAATCGGGTTCGTGTGAGAAGTCAGCGAGCGACCATGCCTTTACATCAATCGTACCACCTATGGCTCTAGCGCAGATCCGCCAGGGAAGGTCCTTTAGGTTCCAGAACTCCCCCACGCCCCTGACCAAAGTCCCTGCACCGACCTGGGTGAGTTTGATAGCGGCAGCCGAATCAGCAAGGTGAACGTTGAAACCCGGACGGAATGCGAATGAAACGTTGTTGGTCACCATGATCGCGCGGGTGTGGCCATTGGCGGTTCTGCTTCGTAGAACAAGCCCGGGTTGGATGGTTGAGTTGTTTGGTCCGTTCCATGTGACGCATGCCGATTGGTTGACCGATACCGGCGCGGAATCTTTCGCCACAGCGACACGCAGATTGATATCGGTATTGGCCGTAGGTGCCTCGGCACTAAACCCTGTTCCTTGATCAACGATCTCGTAGGTGTCGCCCTGGTTGGGGGTTATGACCCCGCCCGTGTAGGAACCGCCTTTGAGAACTGGCATGCAAGCGGTTGCCACAAACGCGCAAACCAAGACACAGCACACAATTGCCACCGGCTTGTTGGCCCGACGATGGCAGGACTTCGTGGTGCGAGAAGTGTCCATGACGTTCGCTCACTGTAGCGACGGCTCGGCCATAAGGTGGTTCGCCAACCACTACCAACAGACCGGCTGAATCATGAGCAAACTCGAAGCACTACCAGAGGACTGGAACCGAGCACTCGCAGTGGTGGCTCACCCTGACGACCTTGAATACGGTGCGGCTTCAGCCATTGCTAGATGGACCCAACAGGGCAAAACCGTCACCTACTGCTTGGTCACGTCGGGCGAAGCCGGAATCGATTCAATGCCTCCAGATGAGTGCGCTCGGGTACGTCGAGCTGAAGAGGTCGCCTCGGCCCGTGAGGTAGGAGTGGACACGGTGGAGTTTCTCGCCCACCCTGACGGGCTGGTGGAGGCAAGCCTTGACCTACGTCGAGATCTCGCCACAGCGATTAGAAGACACAGGCCTGACGTCTTGATCTCATTGAACCATCGGGAGAGCTTCTCTTTCCCAGGGCTGAACCACGCCGATCACAGAAACACCGGGTGGGCACTTCTGGACGCCGCTCGCGATGCGGCAAACCGCTGGTTGTTTGTTGGTGCGGGAGGAGAGCCTTGGGGTGGGGTGCGTTTCGCAGCCTTTGCCAACTCGCCACAGCCAACCCATGGCGTGGACATCACGAACACGATCGAGCGAGGAATCGCTTCGCTAGAAGCCCACCGCGCCTACCTCGACGCCTTGCCAGAGGGCACTGCTGGTACAGACCCGGACCCATTCCTTCGTTCGATGGCTGAGATGGTTGGACCTCAGCTTGGAGTGCGCTACGGAGTGGCCTTCGAGTTGATCCCGCTGTGATCTGTCGAGCGGCGCACCGACTCCAGGAATCGATGAACAGCGGTGACTGTGGCAAGCGTCCTCGGCGAGTCGAAGATCTCGAATCCATGCTGAGCACCGGGCAGCTCGGCATAGGCCACCGGCTCTTTGGATTCTGCTCTAAGCATCGCGACAAATGACCTTGCCTGTTCCACCGGAACCAACGAATCGTTGGCCCCATGGATAACGAAGAACGGTGGAGCATCAGGGCTGACCCAGCTCATTGTTGATGCGTTGTACCAGAGCTCTGGGTCTTCTTGCTGAGTTACTTTCAGGACCAACGGACCGAGCACGTCATCCATGTCGCTACGCCCACTGCCGTCGCGGTTGGTCCAGTCATAAACCCCGTAGAACGGGACTGCAGCCGCAACAGAGGTGTCAGCGTCTTCAAACCCGGGCTGGAACATGGGCTCATTTGGCGTGAGGGCAGCCAGCGAAGAGAGATGTCCACCGGCTGAACCACCGGTGATACAGACGAAATCGGGGTCTCCGCCGTATTCGGCAATGTTTGTCTTCACCCAGGCCAGCGCACGTTTCACATCCACAATGTGATCTGGCCAGGTTGCGCGAGGACTCAAGCGGTAGTTGATCGACACACAGACCCAGCCCTGATCTGCGAGGTGCGCCAACATCGGCATGGCCTGTTGTTGCTTGTTGCCAATGATCCAGCCACCACCATGTACCTGGACAAGTACCGGCGCTTTTGACCCAGGCTTTATGTCCGGGCTCTTCCAGATATCGAGTTGGTTTCGACGTCCAGCTTCTCCATAGGACAAGTCACGATCGCCGGGACTTACGTAACGCTTGCGCCAGTTCTGCAGCGGGCCTGCAGCAATGCGGCGACGCACAAGCTTCGGGTCAGATTCTGGGGTGGGCAAGGCCTCGGTTACCAGATCGTCGCCCAACCCATCTCGAAGCGCCTTGGCGTAGATGTCTCCAGCTTCTAGGGACTGAAGCCAGGTCTTGTAGAGCGCCGTCCAAGAAGCTGCTGAGAGCCCTAGGGCAGCCCAGCCTTTCGGGGAACGCAAAGCTCCGGCTCGCACAAACCCTGCTGTGGCAAGCGCCTGCCAGCCAATGACATGGAGGGGCAGTTCTGAGGTGAGCCACCCGGGGAAGAAGCTCAGAACACTTACTGGCCCCTTCCGTGCAGCTGGCTTAATCGCGTTGGCTGTATTCAACGCTCCGAGGGCGCTCGCAGCGAGGAATCCCTTCGCTGCAAGGTTGGAGTCAGTCTGATTTTTGCGAGCCATGGCCTCAGTCTCCCAAATCTGTTGGCGGATTACTCAACTAGGCGAAGTCCCCCCGGGGCAATGGAGGCCTCGGGGTGAGCAAGATCAACAATGAACTCGGTTCGATGTGCAGCAAAGACGTACTCGCTGATCAGGACCGCCTTACCCAACTTGTCTGCTGTCACTCGTTCACATACCAACACCGGAGACCCAACCGGAACCTGGAGCAATTCAGCGTCAAGTTCGCCGGCTGCATCTGCTCCGATTGTCTGAGTAGCTCCACCAAATTCGATGGGAAGCAACTCATAGAAGGACCGGTCCTGAACTTGGGTTCGGCTCAGCTCGGCACCTAGATCTTCTCGGCACCAGACGGTGACGCGTGCGAAGGGTTCACCATCGGCAAGATTTACCCTCACGACCTTCAAGGCCTTGTCCGTACCAAGTCGTACGCCCACGGAGTCAGGCGGCTGAACAAAACCGAACTCGAGGATCTCGCGTTGGGACCTGCGGCCCTCGGCTTCTAGTTGTGCCTCGATGGTGCCGAGGTGGGCCAGGGTTTGGCGTACAGGGCTTCCAGCAACAAACCATCCGAAACCTTGTCTCGAATCTATGAGACCAACTCCTCTGAGCAGATCGAGCGCTTTTCGGATGGTGACTCTCGAAGCGTTGTAACGTTGAGACAGTTCTGCCTCCGATGGCAGCACGCGCCCCACCGCCACTTCACCGGCCTCGATTCGGTGAGTGAGATCATCGGCGATCTCTCGGTATCGGATGGTGCGCACTTGTCTTATAGTTGTATACTTCGAGTGGCGGCGCAACCCCTTGTGACGCCACCAGTTGATCCGAGGTGATTTCGATGGCTGTAACTGCATCAACCCCCATAGAGCTCGTAAATGCGGTGTACTCCAAGCTTCCAGAGCGTGTAGCGCTCGGCCGTGAGCGTCTGGGCAAGGCGCTCACACTTACGGAGAAGATCCTCATCAACCACCTCCGAGATCCCCGGACCGGCGGACTCGAGCGTGGGATCAGCTACACAGATTTCGACCCCGACCGCATTGCCATGCAGGACGCCACCGCTCAGATGGCGCTACTGCAATTCATGACCGCGGGACTCACGAAGGTGGCTGCACCTACCACCGTTCACTGTGACCACCTGATCCAAGCCAAAGTCGGTGCCTCCATAGATCTCAACGTTGCCATCGACACCAACAAAGAGGTCTATGACTTTCTTGAGAGTGTCTCGGCCAAGTACGACATCGGCTTTTGGGGTCCAGGTTCAGGCATCATCCACCAAGTGGTGCTCGAGCAATACGCATTCCCCGGCGGAATGATGATCGGAACCGACAGCCACACACCCAACGCCGGCGGGCTCGCC
>JAGQSI010000118.1 GCA_020439605.1 Acidimicrobiales bacterium
TCCAACCTTCGGTGTGATGCAGGTTCGAATAGATCGAATCAATCAGATCCTTCGGGAACAGATCACTGGCATGCGGGTGGTGCGGGCGTTCATCCGTGAACCACACGAGAAGGCTCGTTTCAGCGTCGGCAACGATGACCTCACCGAGACCTCGCTACGTGCCGGACGGCTAATGGCGTTCATGTTTCCTGCGGTCATGTTCATCCTGAACGCTTCGAGCGTTGCTGCCATCTGGTTCGGTGCGGACCGCATTGGTTCAGGCCAGATGGGTATCGGCTCGCTCATCGCCTTTCTCACCTACCTGGTGCAGATCCTGATGTCGGTGATGATGGCCACGTTCGTGGCAGTGATGGCACCACGTGCCGCAGTGTGCGCCGACCGTATTCAAGAGGTGCTCGATACGGACTCGTCGGTGGTGGATCCAACCAACGCCATTACTTCGCTCAGCGGCCCAGAGTCACTCGAGATGCGCGATGTCAGCTTTGCCTACCCGGGTGCAGAATCGCCCGTGTTGTCCAATATTTCGTTTCGGGTTGAAGCCGGCCAGACTCTGGCGATCATCGGCAGTACCGGCTCGGGCAAAACCACCTTGTTGAACCTGGTTCCTCGACTGTTTGATGTCACCTCGGGACAGGTGCTGGTGAACGGCGTCAACGTTCGCGACATCGAGCCAGAGTTGCTCTGGGCTCAGACCGGACTTGTTCCCCAGAAGCCCTATCTGTTCTCCGGCACAGTGGCCAGCAATCTGCGCTACGGCGATCCTGACGCCACAGACGAGGAGCTCTGGGCTTCGCTAGCGGTGGCTCAGGGTGAAGATTTCGTCAGAGGCTTTAGTGACGGGCTCGACTCCACCATCACCCAGGGCGGCACCAACGTGTCTGGCGGTCAACGTCAACGCCTCGCGATCGCTCGAGCATTGGTACGCAAACCGGGAATCTTCCTCTTTGATGACTCCTTCTCTGCACTCGACCTCGCTACGGACGCTCGATTGCGTGCAGCGCTTGGGCCGGTCACCACTGAGTCGGTGATGGTCGTGGTTGCTCAGCGAGTATCAACCATTGCTCAAGCAGACCAAATTCTCGTTCTCGAAGACGGAAGGTCGGTAGGACTCGGCACCCACCAGGAACTGTTGGAGAGCTGTCCCACTTATCAGGAGATAGTTGACTCGCAGATGACCGAGGAGGAGGCAGCATGAGCTCCACCTCCAATCACACCACACCACCAGAGGAAGCACCTGCTGGCGAGGCGCCTGCGGTAGCGCGCCCACAGAACGACAACAGGGGTGTAACAAACCGATTTGCGGCTGCTGGTATGCCCGCTGAGAAGTCCAAGGACTTTGGTGCCTCTACCCGTCGTCTAGTTGCCCGTCTGGCGCCCCAGAGGGCGGGTTTGGCTGCGGTGCTGGTTCTAGCACTTGGCTCTGTCACCTTGTCCGTGCTCGGTCCAAAGTTGCTCGGCAACGCCACCAACGTGTTGGTGGAAGGCATCATGGGCGGCCAAGGCATCGATTTCGACAAGCTGCACATGATGCTGTTGAGAATTCTTGGGCTCTACGTGGCCTCAGCAGCCATGGCCTATTGCCAGGCTTGGATACTTGCTGGCGTGGTGCAACGGACCATGCAAACCCTACGTTCCGACGTAGAGGACAAGATCCATGAGTTGCCTCTTGGCTATGTGGACCGTCAACCCCGCGGTGACCTGCTGAGCCGAGTCACCAACGACATAGACAATGTGTCGCAGAGCCTCCAGCAAACGATCAGCCAGATGCTCACATCGATCTTGACCATCTTCGGAGTGGTCATCATGATGTTCACCATCTCGCCGTTGCTGGCCTTTATAGCGGTTCTAACCATTCCGGCGTCATTGTTGGTTCTGCGATCGGTCGCCAGCCGTTCAAAGAAGCGTTTCGTAGCTCAGTGGGCTCATACCGGTGCTCTCAATGCCCAGGTCGAAGAGGCCTTCACCGGTCATTCACTCGTCAAGGTGTTCGGTCGAACCGAAGAAGTGGAGAGTCGTTTCAACGCCAAGAACGAAGAACTCTACGAGGCAAGTTTTGGGGCTCAGTTCATCTCGGGGATCATTCAGCCGGCCATGATGTTTCTCGGCAACCTCAACTATGTGGCGATAGCCGTTGTAGGTGGATCCAAGATTGCTTCTGGCCAAATGACCATTGGCGACATGCAAGCCTTCATTCAGTACTCGCGCCAGTTCACCCAGCCGCTAACGCATCTGGCGTCTATGGCCAACGTGTTCCAATCGGGAATCGCTTCGGCCGAGCGAGTATTTGAGCTGCTGGACGCTCCCGAGCAGAGCTCCGATGACGAACACCCAGTTGTGGACGAACGCCCCGCTGGGCGTGTCGAATTTGATCGGGTCACGTTTAGTTACAGGGCTGATACTCCACTGATTGAGGATCTCTCATTTGTGGCTGAGCCGGGCCAGAGCGTGGCCATCGTGGGTCCCACAGGGGCTGGCAAAACCACTTTGGTGAATCTGATCATGCGGTTCTATGAATTGAACGGCGGTGCGATTCGCCTCGATGGGCTCGATATCTCTCACATGCGTCGACGAGAACTGCGTTCCAACATCGGCATGGTGCTGCAAGACACCTGGATGTTCAGCGGCACGATTCGAGAAAACATTGCCTACGGAAATCTCGAAGCCACAGAGGAACAGATAATGGAGGCCGCCAAGGCCACCTACGTAGATCGTTTCGTGCACTCACTGCCCGATGGCTACGACACCCTGGTGGACGACGAGGGTGGAAGCGTAAGCGCCGGCGAGAAACAGCTGCTCACGATTGCTCGGGCATTCCTGGCCAACCCAACAATCCTGATCCTCGATGAAGCAACTAGTTCTGTTGACACACGCACAGAGGTACTCATCCAACAGGCGATGGCGGCTCTGCGCTCCAACAGAACCAGCTTTGTCATTGCTCACCGACTATCGACCATTCGAGATGCCGACACCATTTTGGTGATGGACGCTGGGCGCATAGTCGAGCAGGGCAACCATGAGGAGCTCCTAGCTGCTGGTGGTGCCTACCACGCCCTCTACAACGCACAGTTTGCTGGGGCAGCGGTCGAAGTGGCCTAGCCCTCAACTCGAATAGGGCTCCCTTCGCCTTCAGGGGCCAATAGCTGGTAAAGTACACAGCGTTCGGCGTCGTTCTTGCCTAGCAAGGACCAGGGATCAGTCCGAGTTTCGCACATGACCCCAGGCGCATCGATCTTTGGGGATTGGTCAAGTGGCCATCCCCGATAAGGCGCAAGGAGCGCCAAACTAGCGATGGCTCAAACCTTGGAAGCGATAGAACTCGCGGCATGGGCAGCAGCAGATGGAACTGCTACCAAAGAAGAACTCGCCCTGTTGCAATCAGACCCAGAACGCTGGTTGGACGCGGTTGAGGACATGCTCGAAGACGTAGAGGATCGTCTTGAGGTGGTCCGCTCTCTAACCGGCCCAGAGCGAACTCAGGTGGTTGCAGATTTCGAGGCGGAACTGGCGCAACTAGAAGCAACCTATGACCTGCTTATCAAGACCGATGACCCAGTTGCGGCAATCGCCGCTGCTGACCCACATGGTGAGGTAAGGCTCCAGGCATCGTGGACTGCCGGTCAGATCGTGGTCTGGGCCGGCGGCCCTGATGCACATCCGGCATCAGCGGAGGAACTCTCGGACCGTCTAGAGGCCATTGGTGGCCCTGCGGTGGGATGGAGTGTTTATCCCTCGATCACGCTGCCGGGAGGAACCAAAGCTGCTGCTTTGTCCATCCCGATTGGTGAGGCGCTCGGCTGGTTGGTGGCCGTAGGCGGTGGCCTAGGTAGAGAAGGAGTCGGCTCCAGCGTGGCCTGGCTCGGACGCGTGGCGGTGGCTGCTGTTCGCCATGTCGCCAAGGGTGCTGTGGTACCTACTCTGCCGGGCAACAAGCGCCCCGATGGCAAAGTCATAGATCTCGCCGTGGTGTGGGCCCCAGCGCTCGTCAACGACGAAATGATCGTCAAGATGGCAGCAGCCATGCCCGGCCCCGTCACGTTGTTGGCCCACGGAGACCCGCGTCAGGTGACTCTTGGCGTGTTGGGTGCGGTGGTCAACACGATCGTGAGACAGGCCGCTGGAATGGTGGACACCGGCGCTGCGCCGCCAGCGGTGCGCAACACGGCTCAGGTGGCAGAAGCATTTATTTCTCAACTCGACGGTTCGCCTATAGAGGCGCCGATCGCTCCAGGGGCGGAGGTGTCCAAGCGCATCGACCGATGGTCCAAGGCGGTAACCGGAACCAAAGGCACTCGTCTGGTCGTCACGCTTGACCCACCCGACTCGTCCAACGCATGGTTCCTGTCTGTGCTCGGGCCCGGAGCAGAGGGCACTTTGCTCCCTATCGAACAGGCTCTCGCAGATGGCAAGGCAACCAAACCCCTCGCCGATGAACTGAACCGTATAGAGCGGATCTTCCCGGCCCTTTTGCGCCCTGGAGCAATGCGGCGTGGCCAGGTGTATCTAAGCCAGGAAGAGGCCTGGGAATTGATGACAGTCACCGGATCTCAGCTAGCTGCGGCTGGTTTCGAGATGCGGATGCCTGCGCTGTCTCGGCGCAAACCAAACCCATCGTTGAGGCTGTTCACCGAGCCCACGGGAGATTCGGTGGTTGGCGCCCACCAACTGGCAAACGTGCGTTGGTCAGTGCTGTTTGACGATGTGGAACTAACCGCAGCAGAAATTGCTCGACTCGCCGCACAAGCGCGTCCACTCGTGCGCTCTCATGGTCGCTGGGTGGAGCTGGACGCGGTAGATCTCAAAGAAGCCGCGGCAGCTCTCGCCGAACGCGCCAACAAGAAGAAGATGACCGGTGCAGAGATCTTGCGAGCATCGGTCGGCTTGGACGGAAACCGTCTCTCCGGTGGTGTGTCGGTTGCTGGTGAGGGTTGGGCAAGCGACCTTCTGGCAAAGGCCTCCGATGTTTCTACCGAGATAGAGACAACCCCTCAAGGGTTTCGAGGGGAACTGCGCAGCTACCAGGCTGAGGCCTTGGCGTGGCTCGGGTTCTTGCATGCTGTGGAACTTGGAGGCTGCCTAGCGCTGGACATGGGTCTTGGCAAGACCCCAACCATGCTTGCGCACCTTGGCCGCACCAAGGACAGTGGTAGAGCTCTGGTTATCGCTCCGCCTGCAGTATTGGGCAACTGGGCACGAGAAGCTGCACGCTTTGTGCCCGGGCTCAAGGTTGTAGTCCATCACGGCGCCAACAGGGCACGGGACCTCAACACTGCATTTGCCCGAGCAGATGTCGTGCTCACAACCTATGGAACTGCGTTGCGAGATATCGATGCACTGAGCACCTTGGAATGGTCTCAGGTTGCCCTCGACGAAGCGCAGGCAATCAAGAACTACACATCTGAGACCGCACAGCAACTACGTCGGCTCAATGCCAGAACACGCGTAGCGTTGACAGGTACGCCGATCGAGAACGGCCTCGGAGATCTCTGGGCCATCTTGGACTTCACCAACCCGGGCCTTGTTGGAGGTCGTAGCTCGTTCATCTCGCAGATGCAGGGCGAAGGGGAAGCCGCGCTGCGAGCACTCAACGGAATCCTGGTGTTCCGTCGTACCAAGAGCGAGCCAGAGGTGGCAGCAGAGCTCCCGGATCGCATCGATGAACTTGATCATTGCTTGATGACCCCAGAACAGATCGGTCTCTATCAGGCGGTACTCGATGGTCTTGTCATGGACGCCGCCAACGAAGGCGCCGACAAGAAGCAAGGAGCAATCCTTGCTGCGATCACCGCTCTCAAACAGATCTGTAACCATCCTGCGGCTTATGAGAAAGACGACAAGCCGCTCGCTGGACGCTCAGGCAAACTCACCAGGCTCGAGGAGATCGTGGATCAGGTCTTTGCCTCGAACGAGAAGGTGTTGATCTTCACCCACTTTGCCGAATGGGGCAAGCGCATGGCCGATCACCTCACCCAACGAAGTGGGGTTCCCATCGAGTGCTATCACGGTGGGCT